>JADYYU010000366.1 GCA_020853515.1 Chitinophagaceae bacterium
CTTGTGTAAAGGCCAGCGCCTGAAAAGCCGTCCGCATCTTCGGCATAGCAACTCGATCGAAAGCGGTATGAATAGCCAACCTGATTGCTGAGTATCTGCTGTGCAGCCAATTGCAGCAGGGAGTCATTCACAGGCTGCTGCCTGATCAGGTGCCTCAGCGTTTTTAATTCCCTGGCTAATTGTTCCGGGGTCCAACGGCGATGATCCTTGCAGATCATTTGAAGTTGCGTATTGATAGCAGGCCTGCTGATATGTTGCTGATAGTAATAAAAAGGGATGGCAAAGCTACCTTCAGGTACCGAAAACAGCGTAGGGTGTAGGCCTGCAATCTTCACAAGATTTGCAAAATGAGAAGCTTTATGGCCAATCATAAGTTCATCGCCTTTAACACATTCTCTTGTCAGTATCAGCTCCGGCGAATGGGTATCGGATTTTAGCCGGACCAATGTGGCCGCCGCTTTCTTTTTATACTGCAGGTAATCAGCCCGCTTTACTTCTTTCAGATCAAATCGATCGCTGCCGGCTGTTATCTTCACCCATTTGCCGGCATACTTCTGATAGGTCGTGTCCTGTATTTTTTTGAAGGCAAAGGCCGGAATTTTTTTTTGATGTGCCAGGATCTGAATATGACTGAGCGGTGTTTGAAACTGATCGGTGATAATACCCTGACAAGCCGGAATCAGCAGCGGGGTGCCTGTCAGTACAATAATGCAGTCGCTCAGGTCTGCAGTGGCGCATAGTGCATTGTTTACAAAGGCTAGTTTGCCATAGGCCGTACCTTCCTTTATAAGCTGATATTGCAGTCCACCAAAAATTTCGTCGGGCGATATCAGTGCGATGCCATGCAGAGAAGTTTGCAATTTTTCGAGGTATGCTCCGTTGATCAGTAACCTGAGATGATTTTTTAAATAGCTGTGCCGTGTGATAGCGGCAAAAAGCGCAAGTACCTGACCGGCTTGCACATCATCTTCCGTTACAAATTCTACAGCGTACGTTTGGAGGTCCGTATAAAAATTAAGATTGGCCAGCACATAATCCCGCTGTGAAGTATTGCTGTAATTGCTGTGATTAAAATTTTTCAGGCCTTGTGTATAGCCCAATACATCGCGGCAAAATTCAAAATGATACGTAAACCGATTCCCGTCAATGAAGTATAGTTTTCGGGTATGCAGATCATACACTACTTTCACTGTTTTGACGCCGCTGTACTTCGCTGACAGTGGTTTCGCTGACAACGCATTGAAATCATCCGAATCCTTCAGCGTTGATCTGAAAGCAGAACTGTCGGCTATGGTCACTGCTGTTTTTGTGCTGGTAAAATACCTGATCAGCATCGCCGATGCAATGATGGTAAGCAGCAGGAGCAAACTATTTCTGATTAATTTATTCATAGGCGTCAGATTGCTGCAGTTTGGTTATCAGTTTTGTGATAAGATTGATTTGAGCCAAGATATGAAATACAATTTCATCGTTACAACATCCGGGTTAATGTTTCTTGATAAAAGTACGATGTAATTCGTAAATGATGAATCCGTGATTCGCTGCAATCCGTTTGCAAGGTGCTTATAAGTTCAATAAAAACAATCCGCCGTTTTCGCCCACCACCGCACATTCATTTTCATTTTTAAAATACAAGCCTTTCAGATCTTTGCCGGTAAAATTTTTTACCTCCGTCCAGTTGTCGCCGTTATCAGCGCTGATGCAAACGTAGCCATCTTCGCCGCAAGCCATCCAGGTATTATGACCATTGTTTTCGATCGCAAGTAAGTGTATTTTCTTTTTTAAAAAGTTGTTGCCATTTCGGCCTGACTGCCAGGTCTGTCCCCCGTCCTTTGTTTGCAGAATGCTACCGGCATAACCGACTGCAATTCCTTCCTGTTCGTTCTTCCAGCTCATGGCTTTAAAATAATCATTTTGAGCGGATGTAAAACTCCAGGTATTGCCGCCGTCGATCGTTTTCATGATGGCCCCATAGCCACAGAGGTAGCCGGTCTGACTATTTACAAAATCAATATCGTCGATCGCAAAGTTTCTTTCGTCGAGTAAAAAAGTAGAGCCCTGCCCATCCTGATTTACGGATGCCAGCGCGCCATAACTGAAGCCCAGATTACAAACGATATATGCTTTTTGAGCATCGCGGAAAGCCACATCCTGAAAGTTTTTCCAGGTGCCGTTTTGGGTAAACTGCCAACTTTGCCCCGTGTCGTGGCTGCTCAATACCGATGCGTCATAACCCACTGCGATCATGTCTCCGTTGCCCGAGATATCAAGTCCGTAGATTTCTTTGTTGCTGATGTTTGCCGGCAGATCCAGTTTGCTTAAATTATTTTGCCCGTTTAAAATGTATATCAGGGCTTCGTCAAATTTTTTGCCACCTACGATAAAAGCCTTGTCTGCAAAAAAGCGAACTTTATTAAAATTTGATGTAATGCTGATACTCAGATCTTGCACCGCAACTGTTTGCTTTTCTTTTTTGCAAGAAAAAAAAATACACAATACGATCAGGGAAGTGAATTTACGCATTGCTGATGAGCTGTTGTAGGTCGATAAGGTTAAGCTTCGCAAATACTTTTTTGCCTACGGGCGAAAGTTGTGGCTGCTCACAGGCAAACAGCAGGCTGAATAGTTTTTCCATCTCATCATGGCTGAGCTTTTTACCATAGTTCATCGCTTTCTGCATGGCCAGGGTGCGGATCACTTTTTCTCTTTTATCCAGTTTAAGTTCTGACTGTTCATGTTTGATGGCTTCCAGTATTTTTTCAATGGATTGTTTTTCATTGCCGGTTTTGACATCGGCCGGCACGCCCTGAATGATAAAGGTTGTATGTCCGAAAGGTTCAATTTCATAACCGAGCAACAAAAGTTCTTCCAGCAATGACTGAAGTAGGATGGCGTCCTGAGCTGAAAGATCAATAGTTTGCGGTATCAGACATTTTTGTATAGCAATGGCCTGCGTGGTGGCATTTTCATACTGTTCATATAAAATACGCTGATGGGCCAGATGCTGATCGATCAGTAAAAAACCATTTTTAGTAGTCGCAATGATATAACCCTGCGCAATTTGTAAAAACTGCTGCTGAAAATCTTCTGAAAAAGCCAGATTGTTGTCCCCGTTGTCAGGATATGGCGCAGGGGCGGGCTCTCCAGGTAATTCCGTTTTGGTGCTTTCGCTTTGCGATTGCCGCAGGTCCGACTGCAATTGAAATTCCTGTTGAATTTTATACAGATCTTTCCAGTTTCTCAGATCCTGTTTGTTTTCAAGAAAATGAGCCTTGCCTTTTTCTGTAAACGACTGAAATAAATAATCACCTTTGGTTTCGGATTGTTTGTTTTCGGAAAACGGTTGCGTAATGGCCTGCAAAGATTCAATATCGGCATTCAGCGAAAAGTCAAGCGAGGGGGCCAGACTGTATTTGCCTAAAGCATGTTTAACTGCCGCGCTGACAAATGAATACACAATGCGTTCATCTTCAAATTTGATTTCCTGTTTAGTCGGATGCACATTGATGTCGATACGGCCCGGATCAATATCAATAAACAACACAAACACCGGAAACTCGTCTTTGGCGATCAGGTCGCGGTAAGCCTGGGTAACGGCATGGTTGAGGTAAGCACTTTTGATAAAGCGGTTATTGACAAAAAAATACTGATTGCCTCTGGTTTTGGTAGCCATCTCAGGCGAGGCAATAAATCCTCGTATCGACACCAGATCGGTGGGTTCCTCTACCGGCACCAGTTTGCTCATGTACTGATTGCCCAGGAGGCCTACAATACGTTGTTTGAGTTTGCCGCCATCGAGATGAAACACAGTGGTATTATTATTCGTAAACTGAAAGGTAATCTGCGGAAAGGCCATCGATACCCTGATAAACTCGTCAATGATATGTCTGGTTTCTGCAGAAGTGCTTTTCAAAAAGTTTCTGCGTGCCGGCACATTAAAAAAAAGGTTTTTTACCATCAGACTGCAGCCGGTAGATGCCTGACAGGGTTCCTGCATTTTTACGGTACTGTTTTCGATCTGTATATGGGTTCCGATTTCGTCATCGGCTGTTTTGGTTTTTAATTCTACCTGTGCCACAGCAGCGATAGACGCGAGGGCTTCACCCCTGAATCCCATGGTACGTATCGCAAAAAGATCATCGATCGACTTTATTTTAGAAGTGGCATGTCTCTCAAAGCATAAGCGGGCATCGGTAGGGCTCATTCCTTTGCCATTGTCATTGACCTGTATCAGTTCTTTACCAGCGTCTTTAATAATCAGGTGTATCTGAGTGGCGCCAGCATCAATGGCATTTTCGAGCATTTCCTTTACAGCGCTGGCGGGTCGTTGTATCACTTCGCCTGCGGCTATCTGATTAGCAATATTGTCGGGTAACAGTTCGATCACATCCAGCATGTTGCGAAGATAGATAAATTTTTGAAGTGCTAAATTGCGTTATTTATTCATTTTTTTTATGAAAAGAAGGGAAGAGAACTTATTTTTACATTTACCCCTTAAATATTAAATGAAATGACTGATCATAAAAACGGATATGTTACGACGGAACTTGACCATGGTATTGCCACGGTAGAATTTTTTCATCCATTAAGCAATTCTTTGCCGGCTAAGATCCTCACAGATCTGGCGCTCTCGATTGATAAGGCCGGGCAGGACGAGCGGGTAAAAGTGATCGTTTTGCGTTCAGCAGGTGATGGCGCGTTTTGTGCCGGCGCCAGCTTTGATGAGTTGGTGGCCATTTCGAATGAAAAGGATGGCAAGAAGTTTTTTATGGGCTTTGCCAATGTGATCAATGCCATACGCAAAGCACATAAATTTGTGATCGGCCGGGTACAGGGTAAAACCGTCGGCGGTGGTGTAGGGCTGGCTTCGGCCTGCGACTATACAATAGCGAGTGAAAGTGCTTCTGTAAAGTTGAGCGAACTGGCCATCGGTATCGGACCCTTTGTGGTGGGTCCTGCCGTGGAAAGAAAACTGGGTAAATCCTGTTTTTCGCAACTGGCGATGGATGCCACCGAATGGCGCAATGCCGAATGGGCCAAAAAACACGGGCTGTACTCCGAAATCTATAAAACCATTTCAGAAGTAGATGATGCCGTTAACCATCTGGCCGACACCCTCGCTCACAGTAACCCGGAAGCGATGGCATTGCTGAAGAAAGCCTTCTGGCAAGGCACTGAGCACTGGGATTCGCTGTTGGATGACCGCGCTGCCATGAGTGGTAAATTGGTGCTTAGTTCGTTCACCCGCAACGCAATTGAACAATTTAAATCAAAAAAGTAGTATCTTTACCAACCTTTAGAGGGCTGCAGGCAGTCTTGCTAACAAATAATAAAACGTAATACACAATGAAAAAAATACTGATCGCCTTTGCTTTCCTGATGGGTGCCTTTTTTATGGCCAATGCCAAAACCAATAAAGAGTTTGTCATTGTGATACAAGCCGGCCATGGTGGAGCAGAAGCCGGTGCTAAGGCTGCTGATGGGACCCTTGAAAAAGAACTGACCTTAGCGTATGCCAAAGAATTACAAAAATTGGCGAGTGAAAATAATTTCAGGATCGTAATGTGCCGTGAAGACGATACCTTTTTTGACCTCAGTCAACGCCCTGATTTTGCAAAACAATACAAAGCAGATCTGTTTATTATTCTTCATTTTAATATGGATGCTGCCAATGCCGGAAAACGTGGGTTTGAATGCTTTGTAGCTACCCAGGGTAATGTGATGGAAAATAAAGTGCTGGGTAAATTTATGGGTGCTGAATTACATAACACTGCAGGCATCAAATTTAATGGTGTGAATACCCATAATATGTTGAACCTCAGCCTGATCTCTGTTCCCGTTGCTTTGCTGAATCTGGGTTATATGAGCAGTGAAAGCGATATGGCGGTGATCAAAACCGAAGAAGGCAAAAAAGAAATCTGTCAGAAAATACTGAATGCTATTATACGTTATAAGGCGCATTTTGAGGCGAACTAAGTGTTGAAAATACTAAAAAAATGACTCAATTCCTGAATGGCAATTGAGTCATTTTTTTTTGAGCGCTTCTGGTCGATGATCCAGACAAGCGCGCTATCATAAAATCATTATAATTTAATTTCTACCACCTCGGTCGGTAGGCGATTGGCGTTTCGGATCGAAATATTGCGTGCAATTTGCTGGGCCACATGTTCGATAGCCTGCAGCGAAACAGCATCGCCATACAGCAGAGCCGGCTTGCCTTCGTCGCCACCTTCGCGGATACTCATTGTAATCGGCAATTCGCCCAGAAAGGGGATCTCAAACATCTCTGCCAGCCGGCGCCCACCGTTTTTGCCAAAAATATAATACTTACTGTCCGGCCATTCAGGCGGTGGGAAATAAGACATGTTTTCGACCACACCCAAAACAGGTACTTTAATCTGTGGTCCGTCAAACATCATCACTGCTTTTTTGGCGTCAGCGAGTGCCACCTCCTGCGGAGTAGTAACGATTACCGCGCCGGTTACCGGTATGGTCTGCACCAGGGTGAGGTGTATATCGCCGGTGCCGGGTGGCAAATCAATGATCAGATAATCAAGCTCTTCCCACAGTACATCCGTCACAAATTGTTTCAGTGCACTGCTGGCCATCGGGCCGCGCCATACAATAGCCTGCTTTTCGTCTATCAGCAATCCGATACTCATGGCCTTGATACCCATTACCTCAATGGGTAAGATCATACCTTTGCCATTCACGTCTTTCATCATGGGCCTTTCACCTCGGATGCCCAGCATAATAGGTACCGATGGTCCGTAAATATCAGCATCCATGAGGCCGACCTTAGCGCCGTCTTTGGCGAGGGCCAGAGCCAGGTTGACGGCCACCGTTGATTTGCCGACGCCGCCTTTGCCGGATCCTACAGCGATAATATTTTTGACGTTGGGCAAAAAAGTCTTGCTGTCTTTCCGGTTGCTGTTTACATTGGCTGTAAAATGTACCGTAGGTACTGCTTCTTTTGAAACGAGGATCTTAATGGCATTTTCGCAGGCTGAGCGTATCATATCTTTAAGCGGACAGGCCGGGGTGGTAAGCACCACCGTAAAGGAAACCGCATTTCCGTCAATTTCAATGTCTTTGATCATGTTTAATGTTACCAGGTCTTTGCCCAGATCGGGCTCCTGTACATTGCTCAGCGCCTCCAGTACTTTTTCTTTTGTTATCATCTAAAACTATTGTTAAATATAAGGACACAAAGGTAATTAGAAAACAGTATACAGCCTATTTCTATTACTTTTGAGCTGTGAAAAAATTACTACTGCTCTTCATGTTTTGTGTAGCTGTGCATACAGGCCTTTTTGCACAATATGGATTTGAGAATAAAGTAGAACTGACAGGCGTAGTGATGAGCGCTGACAGTCTGCGTTATCTGCCCTTTGTGTCGGTGGTGATCCGTAACAAAGATGAAGGCACCACCAGCAACGAACGGGGTATTTTTACACTCATTGCCGAAAAAGGCGATACGCTCGAATATACCAGCATCGGTTACCGGAAGAGGATCTATGTGATCCCTAAAGTATTGAGCTCAAACCGCTATGCGGTGATTCAGCTCATGACACAGGATACGTTTCATCTGCCGACCGCTATTATCAGGCCGTCTTTATCGAAAGCCGAATTTGATAAGGCATTTACCACCTGGAATATTCCGGACGACAAATACGAAACAGCCCGGAAAAATACCGAATACCAAACGATGCGCATGCTGGCATTTACCATGCCCAAAGACGGACGTGAAGGGCAAAGTGCCTATCAGCGTATGCAGGTACAGCGAACCTATTGGGCAGGTCAGCAGCCTCCTATGACCATTTTTAGTCCCCTGGCCTGGTATGAGTTTTATAAATCGTGGAAGCGGGGCGATTATAGACGAAAGAAATAACGATCAGCACAGATATATTTTTGAACAAATGCTGATCTGTCCCAGATGAAGTATGACTTTTGAAAATGAATTGCCCTCTGTACAGCCTTATTTTTGCTACATTTGCTATTCCAATCAACCCTGTTACATGCTAAAAAAGAGAATCAAACGCAGTTTGCGTGTTTCGAGATATGTGATCTATAAAGAGACCCTGATCGATTTTAAGGAAAATTTCTGGTCGTTCGCAGGTGCCTTTACCGGCATCGGTATCATTGCCTTTATTCAAAGCTATACATTCTCACAAACCGAAAATATTTTTTTGATCGGTTCTTTCGGAGCCTCCAGCGTACTTGTATTCGGGGCTATTCAAAGTCCATTGGCACAGCCCCGGAACGTAATTGGCGGGCATCTGATTTCGGCACTGATCGGTGTGAGCGTTTATAAGGTGATGCCTGATATTATCTGGCTGACAGCACCCCTGGCGGTTGCCTTATCGATCGTGCTGATGCAGATCAGCAAAACCCTGCATCCACCCGGAGGGGCCACTGCGCTGATTGCGGTGATCGGCTCAGAAAAGGTGAAGGCACTGGGATATTTCTTTGTGCTTTCGCCCGTGCTGTCTGGAGCTGCGATTTTGTTGCTGGTGGCACTGGTTTTCAACAATATGACCAATGATCGGAAATATCCCAATGATCAGCACTTTGTCAACCTCATTAAAAGAAAGTGGCGCAAATCATCGTGACTGCCCGATGGCGTATTTATTAGCAAAAAACTAGGGCCCTGTTGCCTTGCTGCTACTCACGCACTGCAGCAATACCCGGCAATTCTTTGCCTTCAAAGTATTCAAGCAAAGCGCCGCCTCCGGTGCTGACATAAGAAACTTTGTCGGCCAGGTCAAATTTATTGATCGCCGCAACCGAGTCGCCGCCGCCAATAAGTGAAAAAGCCCCCTGTGCGGTAGCTTCAGCAATAGCCAGCGCGATGGCTTTTGTGCCTTCCTGAAATTTTTCCATTTCAAAAACTCCCATCGGTCCGTTCCACAAAATGGTTTTTGAATTTTTAATAACTTCACTGAATTGCGCAATCGATTTTTGGGCAATGTCAAGCCCCATCCAGCCTTCAGGGATGTTTGTATTATCAACAGTTTGTGTGGCAGCATCTGCAGCAAATTGATCGGCGATCACACTGTCTACGGGTATCAGCAATTGTACACCTTTTGCAGTGGCCTTCGCAATGAGTTCATTCGCCAGATTGAGTTTGTCGTATTCGCAGATCGAACTGCCCACTTCGTGACCCTGAGCCCGTAAAAAAGTATAGGCCATGCCACCGCCGATAATGATATTGTTGGCTTTGTTTAACAACATTTCAATGATCAGGATCTTATCACTGACTTTAGCCCCGCCCAAAATGGCCGTAAATGGCGCTTCGGCACTATGCATAACCTTTTCGGCATTGGCAACTTCAGCATTCATTAATAAGCCAAACATTTTGTTTTCCTGGGTAAAATACTGAGCGATCACTGCAGTAGAAGCGTGGGCCCGGTGTGCGGTTCCGAATGCGTCGTTGACATATACATCACCCAGATCGGCGAGTTTACGTGCAAATGCGGCATCGCCCTTTTCTTCTTCTTTATAAAATCGAAGGTTTTCGAGCAGCAATACCTCTCCGGGCTGAAGTTTAGCCGCATCCTCGATAGCCTCATCACTGATACAGTCAGACGCGAATTTTACAGTTGTGCCGTTCAGTAATTTGATCAAATGAAGCAACACATGCCGGAGGGAATATTTTTCTGACGGTCCGTCTTTAGGTCTGCCAAGATGTGACATCAGGATCACTGAGCCGCCATCCTGCAGTATTTTTTCGATCGTCGGTACAGACGCACGCATGCGGGTATCGTCGGTGATTTGGAATTCGGCATTTAAAGGCACATTGAAATCTACACGAAGCAGGGCCTTCTTGCCGGCGAAATTATAATTTGAAAATTCAGACATGATTATTTACTTGATTTTAATTTTTCCAGTTCTTTTTTCTCCGCTTTCTCTTTGTCTTTTTCCAACTTTTTCAGTTCCTCATATTTTTTAAACTGAGCAGCGGTGAATATTTTTTTATATTCTGCTTTTCTGAGATCACTCCAGATATCCTTTTGTTTCTTTTTAAGTTTTTTGCTGGGTTTTTTCGCTTCATATTCGTCCATGCTGGTATTGGCCTTCAGATTAAACTCGTACACTTTTTTACTTTGCTCGGGGTTCAGGCCCAGACTTTTTTGAAGCTCCTCCATTTTTTCTTTGGCCTTTTCGGCAGGCGTCTTTTTGTCGGCCATACATTGCAATGAGGCGAATGCAAGGAGAATCAGAAATATTTTTTTCATATAGAAATCAG
The DNA here is from genome assembly GCA_020853515.1 of Chitinophagaceae bacterium. Taxonomy (GTDB): domain Bacteria; phylum Bacteroidota; class Bacteroidia; order Chitinophagales; family Chitinophagaceae; genus OLB11. Next base: position 10,250 of record JADYYU010000366.1, read on the forward strand.
TTTGAAGGGCGAATTTACTTTAATCAGGTGGAAATGTTGCAGTAATTATTGTGAATACAATGATTTTTCAGTTTAAACATGCTGATTGAATATTCAGCATAAACTATGCATAAACAGGTTGACCGGTCAGGGCTAAACAAAGCAATCTGCAGCAGTCAATTTAATTCAAACAGATTTCTGACTTTGTACATTATTCTACCAATTTATTTTTTAAATTTGTGAAAAATCACTGCAATGAAAAAAATATTTACAATTATTCTTGTGACTGCCACATCACTCATGTCGTATGGTCAGCTCACTATCACACCGAATCAAACCGCTTCTCAGCTTGCGACTATTTTGGTAGCTACTGCAGGAAATCTGGGCGTTACCATCAGTAATCCGGTATTAACCTGCGACAGTTTAGCGAACGGGGAACTCTCGGGCAGTTCGAATTTTGGTATCAACAATGGCATCGTTCTGAGTTCCGGCTTTGTAAATGCAGATGTGAACCTTGGATACAAGGGGCTGAATGGTTATCCTTCAGACCTCTCTTCTGACTATGCAAATACGCCCGGCGATCCGATGCTTGATGCGATCGTGGCACCCAGCATAACGTATGATGCCTGTGTATTGGATTTTGACATTCAGCCGGTTGGTAATTTTATGGAATTTGAATATGTGTTTGGTTCAGAAGAATATCCGGAATTTAATTGCTCATCTTTTAATGATGTGTTTGGGTTTTACATTACAGGACCCGGTTTTGCAACACCCACCAATATCGCTCTGATCCCTAACACAGTTACGCCGGTATCTATCAATAGTATAAATGACGGTACAGGCGGCAACTGCAGCAATTACCAGAATCTGTATGTAAACAATACCGATACCACCAATACGATGGATGGTTTCACAACGCCCTTACTGGCGCATGTAAATGTGACACCGGGCCAGGTGTATCATTTGAAACTTGCCATTGCAGACGTTTCCGACGGCATTTTAAACAGTTTTGCCATATTGAAGGCCAACAGTCTCAAAAGCGGATATACAAATCCGTCTATCGTTTCTGATAATGTAAAGGAGGCCGGTCTGGAAATATTTCCGACCAATGTGGATGGTACATTGCAGATCAGCAACCCTTTAAATCAAAGCTGGCAGCTTGAAATTGTGAATGTGCAAGGCAGTCACGTTTATGAGGGGCAAATGGGTTCTATGCAGTCAACTGCCAACTTGGACCTGAGTGCATTACCTGCAGGCATGTATGTTGTTAAAATGACCCGGCTCAGCGATCACCGGATGTTTTTTGAGAAGATCATGAAGCACTAATTCCTTGCTTATATCTTACGGCTTAGCCTGGCATGTAGGCGATTATTCTATTTGTAATAATTGTTTCGCTGAAGTTTCACCTGAATCATATTGTAAAATATAGGTTCCGGCTTTTAATTGTAAATTTACGGATGGCTGAGCGCTTACGTCAAATTTCTCCATAAGCCTTCCTTCTATCGAATACAGCGACATCGATTCTGGTCCTGCAGCAGGCACAATGCGGGTTATATACACTTTATTGTGAGCAGGGTTTGGATAAAACTTTATAGCAGGTTGAAGATCGGATATGGAAGTGGTCTGCTCTCCAAGCAAAAAGGTAAATTGAATCTGATCGATCATACAGCCATCCCTTCCCGAAGATTGGATGGAATCAGAAATAAAAGTAAACCTAAAGCGGAAGGTGTCGGCATCCGCATAATAGGGAAAATTTGCTTGTCCGTAATATTGCTTAAACCAATAGGAGAAATTGGCCTGAAAGGTTCTCCAGCCTGTGTCTACTGCATTAAAATTTGGCTTGTTGCCATACCAGACTATCTGATAAGTGGTGTCTTCGGTCAGCATATTCACCCAATGCTGAGCACTGTCTGCCGCTACTTCTACTTTAAACAGATCAAGGCTGTCTTTGTCTAGTTTGTATTTAAATGACAAATATGTAGAAATATTTGCAGGGCCAAACATATAGGGCCTCGCCACTTTAAAAATAAAGGAAGAAGTGTTGTTGGGTGCATATGCATTCAGCGAGTCGGTTACGATAACCCTGGCAGGATAAGGCTCATTAAATACACTTTTGACAGCAGAGCCTATTTGCCATAAATTGGATGGGTTATTAAGGGTGTCAATAACAATATGCTTCTGTATCAGTGAGGTATCTGAAAAATTAATGCTTACATTATTCTGGCTAAAGGAGCTAAATGATAAAAATAAGAATAGGGAGAAAAAAAATGTTTTCATAGTTAGGAGTTTAAATGGTTAGTACAGTATAAAGCTAAGCAAAAAAAAGAGGCTGTTCCAAAAGTAAAATTTTGGAACAGTTTTTTTTATGTGGTAACCTA
>JADYYU010000367.1 GCA_020853515.1 Chitinophagaceae bacterium
CATTGCACACTCATTAATGACAGTTACAATTCAGATGTTTCATCCTTTGCCATTGCTGTAGATTTTCTATTACAGCAAAATCAGCATGAAAATAAGACCATTATACTCTCTGATATTTTGCAAAGCGGGCGCGACAACGAACTTTATGATGAGGTAGCTGATTTACTGAAACAAAAAAAGATCAGGCGACTCATCGGCATCGGCGATACCATCAGCAGAAACAAAAAAGTTTTCAGGGCAAACCGCAATTTGCACTCAACATTCTTTAAAACAACCGAGGATTTTTTAAATACCATTGACTCATCGTCCTTTCATCAGGAATGCATATTGATCAAGGGTGCCCGAAAATACGGATTCGAAAAAATTGCGAAAAGACTGCAGGAGCGCATTCATCAGACAGTGATGGAAATAAATCTGAATGCGCTGGTACACAACTATAAAGCCTATCAGTCGCAACTACAAAAAAGCACCCGTGTCATGGCGATGGTCAAAGCATTTTCATATGGCAGCGGCAGTTTTGAAGTAGCCAATAAGCTGCAATTCGAAGGGGTCGATTATCTGGCTGTTGCTTATACCGACGAGGGTATCTTGCTACGCAAAAATGGTATTACCCTGCCCATCATGGTCATGAATGCAGACGAAAATTCGTTCGACCAGATTATTGAATGGAAACTGGAACCTGAAATTTATAATTTCCGAACTTTACACAAAATGCTGGAAGCCACTATTTCTGCCGATTGCGTGGCCTATCCTGTTCATTTGAAACTGGATACCGGCATGCACCGGCTCGGCTTTGAAAGCCATGATATGGCCTCGCTCTGCGATGAGCTCGTACAGCATAAGGAACTGCGGATCGCTTCTGTATTTTCACATCTTGCAGGCAGTGAAGATGCAGCACTCGATCATTTTACCGCACAGCAGAAAGCGCTTTTTTTAAGTATGACGGATACCATCGCTCAAAAAATTGCGGAACCTTTCCTTCGACACCTGTGCAACTCATCTGCGATCGTCAGGCACCCTGATCTGCATTTCGACATGGTGCGTCTGGGACTGGGACTGTATGGCATCGATACCACTGAAAACATGAAGCCCGCGCTGCGCAACGTCAGCAGACTTAGAACTTCCATTGCACAAATTAAAAGAATATCAGCCGGAGAAACGGTTGGCTATAACCGTAAGGGAAGCGTTACACGCGATACAGTGATCGGTACAGTTTGTGTAGGCTATGCAGATGGTGTACCGCGACGCTTAGGCAATGGCAAAGGCACGATGCTGCTGCACAATACAAAGGTGCCCATCGTTGGCAATGTTTGCATGGATATGTGTATGCTGGATATTACAGACTTACCACAAACCAGAGAAGGAGATATTGTAGAAATATTTGGCGAACATTTTCCGGTTACCGAAGTGGCCAAAGCGGCCGACACCATTCCCTACGAAATTCTCACCGGTATTTCGCAACGGGTAAAAAGAGTGTATTTTGAGGAGTAAAAGATTTGTTCACAAAAAAGCCTGTGCTGCAGACAATTACTTGTATTCAATCTGAACTTTTGCGATTAATCATTATACGTTTTGGGCACAGCGGGGTCTGTAATAATAATATAATCGCCGAGCTTTTTATATTCTTCCCAGTTTATATGCGGAAAGGCCTCGTCAGATCCGGTAGAGATGATCAGGGATATTAAGTGCGGGTTATAATTTTTCAATTGGGCCACGGCTGCATATCCTTCATCGCTGTGAAATCGTCCATTGACCTGCATCACTTTTACATCCCTAAATTTGCGGAAATATTCAGCAATTGAATAAGCCATGGTAGCATCCCAAAGCGACTGGGACAAAATCATATTAAAGCCGCCCATTGCAGCCATCGGTACTGCGGGTTTGGCCGCAGTATCTTTTCCAGGTGTTGCAGTATGCCCCATTAAGCCCATCAGTTTATCGTAGTAAGCTCCAGTAGCAGTATCGTAAGGCAAGGGTGCAAAATGACGCCGCGACGACGGCGACAAATTGGCGAGGGCATCCATCCCCAGCCGGCCGGCCAGATTGGTATAGCGTGTGGGTGCATTGGCGCAAATCACATCCAGTTTATTCTTCTTTGCAAATTCCACCATAGGTTTATAATCACGGTAATTACTCCAGGCGCGCGCATCTTTGGTAAAACTTTTTTCACGGATACCGTCATACAAATATTCGTCCATGATATCCTGCACATCCCGGTCAAACATTTCCATCGACAATACAACCTTAGCCGCGTAGTTTTCATACAGTAATTCCAGCATGCGATGCTCGAGAAAGTGAGTCACAGAATCATTGTGTTCTTCACCAAAAAACAGCACATCGGCGCTTTCCATATCATCAGCAATCTGTTGCAGATTCACTTCTTTGCCCAATTTTACAGAGTATATCCTGTAATTTTTCTCCGATAATTGTGCGTATGAAGCAAGCGTGCAACCCAATATGAGCATGCAAAAAAATGAAGCTCTATAGAAGTGAATTTTCAAATAAGATCGTGTCATAGTATTTCAGGCAATAATGATTCGGCCCCAATATACTGCTGTAAATCAACAATCGGAAATACCTGATGTTTTTGCATGAGTCAGATTAAGCAGGATCCGGGCATAACCTCAATGGTGCTGCTAACTTAAGGACGCATATTATCATCGGCCATACGGTATCGTAAAATAAAGATAAGCATGAGCGTTTTTAACGGACAGGCCTTCAGTATCGGCAAAATATTCTGATTATTATCGGCAGATGTTGTAGATTTGAAACCTATATGAAATCATTCTTCTTTTTAATTGCATTCATGTTTGCAACGCAATTTTCCTTCGCACAGAGTACACCTGATCAGATCGTCGATAAATTTTTTCAGGATCTGGTCAATGAAAAACCCGATCAGGTAATTGATAATTTCTATACCCACATGCCCTGGGTAGTAAATATCAAGGATGAAATTGCCAAACTAAAAACCAATTTTAAAACGCTGCAGGATTATTTTGGTAAATATTGCGGACAGGCACTGATCGGCAAAAAAGAGATCGGTGGCGGCGCCCTGGTCATTTATACTTATCTGGTAAAATATGAAAGACAACCAATACGGTTTACCTTTAAATTTTACAAACCAAAAGATACCTGGTTATCATACGGGTTTTCGTATGATATGAGTCTGGATGAAGAACTGGATCAGTCGGTGAAGTTGCAGAATATGCGATAAGCGGACAGCCTATAGAGAAAAAATGAACGGCATAAGGATAAATTGATCTTACCTTTGTCACTAAAATAAGAATTTTGTCGGCGCTTAAACAATTAGCAAATTACTTTTCTTTAATAAAATTCAGTCATACCATTTTTGCAATGCCTTTTGCACTGGTCGGCTTTTTTCTGGCCTGGCGTACTGTAGGTTACAACGAGGCAATGCCAGCGAACGAATGGCGGCTGCTGTTAATGGTGATCTTGTGCATGGTATTTGCGCGAAGTGCGGCCATGGCTTTTAACCGCTATATTGACGAGCGCTTCGACAAACTGAATCCGCGAACGGCCGTCAGGGAAATTCCTGCCGGCATCATTCAAAAGCAGCATGCACTTTTGTTTGTGATCATCACTTGTCTTCTTTTTGTAGCCACCACTTTCTTTATTAATCGCATCTGTTTTTATTTATCGCCGGTAGCGTTGTTTGTGATTTTGTTTTACAGTTACACCAAAAGATTTACGCCCCTTTGTCATTTGGTGTTAGGCCTTGGATTGTCACTGGCTCCGATCGGTGCATATCTGGCTGTAACCGGTCATTTCGACACCTTGCCATTGTTGTTCTCGTTTATTGTTTTTACCTGGGTAAGCGGGTTTGATATTTTGTATGCCTTACAGGATGAAACGTTTGACCGGGAAAACAAACTGCAATCGATACCGGTTTTGCTGGGCCGAAAGAACGCCATGCTAGTTTCAAATATACTGCATGTAATTACGGCGTCAGTCGTTATTTACATCGGTTATGCATACATGCAAAGTTATACCTATTATGCAGGTGCGGCTCTCTTCACAGGTCTCTTATTTTATCAGCATACGCTGGTTAAGCCGCACGATATCAGCAAGGTGAACCTCGCTTTTGGAACAACGAATGGCATTGCCAGTATTTTATATGCATCGTTTGTTATTTTATTCATTGTCATGCAATAAACAGTTTGCCAACCTATTTTTTTATGCCCAGAATACTCGCTATCGATTACGGAAAAAAACGAACGGGCATCGCAGTCAGCGACCCGCTTAAGATCATAGCCAACGGCCTTACCACAGTTGACACCAAAGAACTGATCCCTTTTTTAAAAAAGTACTTTGAAACAGAAGACGTTGAGACTGTTATCATCGGAATGCCAAAATCACTGAGGAATGAAGCAACGGATGCGACGCCGCTGGTTGAGAAATTTATGCAGTTGTTTCATGCCACTTTTCCCGGCAGGCCGCTGACAGCAATAGACGAACGATATACTTCCAAAATGGCTTTTCAAACAATGATCGATGCAGGACTTGGCAAAAAAGCGCGACAAAATAAGGCCCTCATCGATGAGATCAGTGCTACCATTTTACTGCAGGGCTATATGCAAACATTGTAAAGCGGGCGGGGTTTCAAGAAACAGATCTCTTGGCGAACCGTAATAAAAATGGCGCACATTTTTTGGTGCTGCAGGGCTTACTAACTTTTAGGAACTTCCACATCGGCTTTGTCCCCCCGCAAGATTCTGAATCTTTTACGTGCTTCATTCACAAACGTGCTGCCCGGATATTGAATGATCAGCTTCTCATAAAGTCGTTTGGCTTCATCCTTGTTACTGAAATAATTTTCATTAATATATGCAAGGTTAAAAAGCGCGTCATCTGCCAGCACATCATCTCCGTATTGGGTCGTAATTTTTTGCAACTGCATGGCTGCTTCGCTGTAGTCCTGCTTCTTCAGCGCAATATTTGCCCTTTCCATCAAAATATCATCCTGCAAAGGATGTTTCGGAAACAACAATTCAATACTGTCCATGGTCAGTAAAGCTTCATCATCTTTATTTTGAAATTCAAGCAAATCAGCGCGGGCAAACATCAGCAAAGGTGTGGTGTTGCTATCCGCGATCGGATTGTTTTCAGTGATCAGCACCGATAAATTTAAGGCATCATTGGCAATCAGCTCTGAAGTAGACGCCTTCAGCACATCCAACTGACCCTGAGCCCAGGCAAAATCGCCGGTATAATAGGACAACTTAGCATTTTTATAGCGGGCCTCTTCACCCAGCATATCACTTTTAAATTCTTTGTCTACCTGCGAATACAGCAAGGTACTTTCCCAGATATCGTTGCGTACCAGTTCATAGTCGCCCATCTCCAGTTTGCATCGGCCTCTGAATACGGCGTCTACATTATTGGCTTTTGTTACTTCACTTAGCAGGGCGATAGCTTTGTCAATATTATGGGCATAGCGAGCTTCGAGCTCGGCAAATTCGCGAATGGTTTCACGACGCTTGTAAGCAGGATTTTCATCCAGAAACTTCTCATAGGCCTTTGACACATTGCTGACATCTGCTACGGTATAATGCGGATTATATTTCAACTGCTCTTTCATGCAGGTCAGTTTTTCGCTGGCAGCCAGTGTATAATAAGGTTCTTCAGCACCCTGCGCAATCACAAAATCATAAGCGATCAGGGCCGCCTTGAATTCCTTTTCGCGGAGCGCGAGCCTGGCAAAACCCAGTGCCCTCCGCCCTTGCTCCTTAAAGCGGGTATCAATTGCTTTGATCTGAGTAAAGGCACTTTCATAGTCTCTTTGCTGCATATAAAGCCAGGCCAGGAGGTCGGGATAAGCGACTATATCTGGCTGACTGCCGGCACGTTTCTGTATTTTTTTTCTGAAAGCTTCGAGTTTTTCAGCGTTGTTAAACATTCGCTGAAACGCGGATTTGATTTCTTCTGATTTTTCACTTTTTGAAATATACAGATCGAGCAAACTTTCGGTCGCTTTTTCGGTATCCCCCATTTTATCAAAAAGAATAGCCAGTTCCTCGGCATAGAGATATGGATTCTCCTTTGCAAAACTCTTGCCCCTTTCATATACAGCCACCGCCTGATCGAGCATATTCGCATTTTGAAAAAGCACCGCTGTATTTCTGATCTCTTCATCATTGGGCTTCACATCATCAATGATCGATTTGAAAATTTTGTTTGCCTTTTTATCCTCTCCCTGTATTTTATAAAGCTTAGCCAGTTCAAAATTGTATCGGTTATTGTTGTCATCCAGCTTAATCAGTTGTTTGATGACCTTGTCTGCCGTTTTATAATCTTTGAACGCCAGCAGACTTTCAAAATAAGCCAGTAAAATCACAGGATCTTTTTCGTTATACTGAGCCAGTTGTTTGTATGCTGCAACTGCTTTTTCAAATTCACCATTTCTGTAATATTCTCTGGCTACATTTTGCAACTGATCTTGCGCATAACAAGGCATTACGAACCACAGGATGAGTAGAAAAACGACTGCTTTTTTCATTTGGTCAAATATCATACTTTTTTTAGTTAAGTGTCAGAAATGTATGCAAAAGTTTCTTAAAGGTTCATTGACAGGCCAACACAAACATTGCATTTCTGAAATGCAGGAATCCGATACAATGCCTATCAAAAATAGGTATCAGCCATATAAACCGATCAGGCATCGAAAGTGTTTATCCCCTTTTTCATTTTTTAACTAATTATTAGATTTATAGAAGGCGCAAACGCAGTACTTTCGAGTAATGTGTAAAAATAATGATTGATTGCTTTGTTTCAGTCAGATAAAGTTTATATATTAGTATTCTGCTTCATCTTGGAGCAGATCCTATGGGGGGATTTAAAGAAAACAAACATTTTATGACTAAAGTGAAAAAGGCAGCCAAGGTTGACCTTAAAAAAGCGTTACTGGAACAATTTGGATTTAATAAATTTAAAGATGAACAGGAGGCCATTATCCTCAGTATACTCAATGGCAAAGACACCTTTGTGATTATGCCTACCGGCGGTGGTAAATCATTGTGTTATCAACTGCCGGCTTTGGTAAGCGAAGGCATTGCGATCATTGTGTCGCCACTGATCGCGCTGATGAAAAATCAGGTAGATCTGCTGCGTAGTTACAGTGATGTCGAAAATGTGGCTCACTTTTTAAATTCGTCTTTAAATAAGGGACAGATCAAAAAAGTAAGGGAAGATTTGCTGGGTGGAAATACCAAAATGCTGTATGTGGCGCCCGAAACGCTGACAAAAGAAGAAAATGTAGATTTTCTGAAAGAACTGAAAATATCATTTGTTGCAGTTGACGAAGCCCACTGTATATCAGAATGGGGACATGATTTCAGACCGGAATACCGCAAAATACGGGATATTATCAATACCATCGATCCCAGTCTTAATATCATTGCGCTCACAGCCACTGCTACCCCTAAAGTACAGGATGATATCAAAAAGAACCTGGGCCTGATTAAACCCAATGTATTTGTTTCTTCTTTTAACAGAAGCAACCTTTACTACGAAATTGTGCCCAAGGGCAAAAAAGATCAGACTGTAAAGCACATCGTAAAGTTTATACAGCAAAACAGAAACAAAAGCGGTATCATTTATACCCTCAACAGAAAAACAACCGAAGATCTGGCAGAAATACTGGTGGCCAATGGCATTAGTGCAGTGGCCTATCATGCCGGCCTTGACAGCAAGACCAGGGCCGATCGTCAGGATCAGTTTTTGATGGAAAAAGTAGATGTGATCGTGGCTACGATTGCCTTTGGAATGGGTATCGACAAACCGGACATCCGTTTTGTGATGCATTATAATATACCGAAATCGATTGAAAATTATTATCAGGAAACAGGCAGGGCAGGCCGCGACGGACTGGAAGGAAAATGCCTGTTGTATTTTTCATACAAAGACGTACAAAAACTGGAGCATCTGATGCGCGACAAGCCGCTGACAGAGCGCGAAATGGGCGGTCAGCTCATCAGTGAAACCGTAGCCTATGCTGAAAGTGCCATCTGTCGTCGTAAGGTATTGCTGCATTATTTTGGAGAAGAATACAATGTGAGCTCCTGCAATAATATGTGCGATAACTGTCTGCATCCAAAAGAAAAGATTGAAGTAAAAGATACAATTTTCACCGCGCTGGAAACCATCCGGCAGGTGAAGGAGATGTTCGGTATTGATTATGTGATCAATGTACTGCTCGGCCGGATGAACACACAGATACAGGCCTACAAGCACGACAAACTGAAATGTTTCAGCATGGGTGCACACTTCCAGATGGACGACCATTTTTGGTTTTCCCTGCTGCGTCAGATGATGGTTGAAGGCCTGATCAGGAAAGATATTGAAGAATATGGCCTGTTAAAGCTGACTGACAAAGGCAAAGCTTTTCTGAAAAAACCGTACTCACTGAAACTTTCGCTTAATCATAAATTTGAAGATGCGGAAGGCGATGACGACGAAGTGTCCGGCGGATCAGGAGGCAATACGGCTGCCTTAGACCCTCTGTTGTTACAAATGCTGAAAGATCTGCGCAAGCAGGTTGCCCAGCAGCAGAATGTGCCCCCTTTTGTAGTATTTCTCGAAAATTCACTCGAGGATATGGCCACTGGCTATCCTACCACCATGAAGGAAATGGAAAATATTGCCGGCGTAAGCAAAGGCAAGGCATTGAAGTACGGCCGAAAGTTTGTGGAGCTCATCGCGAAGTATGTCGAAGAAAATGAAATAGAGAAAGTAGATGAATTTGTGATGAAAAGCGTCGTAAACAAGGGCGGTCTGAAGGTTTTCATTATTCAGAATATTGACAAAAAAATTCCATTGGATACCATTGCCCGCATGAAGGAGATACAAATGCTGGACCTGCTGCAGGAAATGGAAACGATTGTTTCGAGCGGCACCAAACTCAATATAGATTATTGTATCAACGATTATGTGGATGAATATGATCAGGAAGATATCTATGATTTTTTCCAGTCGAGCGAAAGTGGCAATATTGAAGAAGCGGTAGACGTACTGAAAGAAAATAATATCAGTCAAGAGCAGTTCAGGCTGATGCGGATAAAATTTATGAGCGATTACGCCAACTAAAATCAGTTATTTTAGCTTTCCCGCTAAAAAATAATTGGCAGTTTGCTGATAATTGTTATTTTTGCAGTCCTTAAAAACAAGGAGTTGAGTCTGCCCCGGCGGAAACAGCAAAAAGTTTAGGTATCCGCCACGGCGGAGATTGACAAAAAACAAGGTGCGGTAGCTCAGTTGGTAGAGCAATGGACTGAAAATCCATGTGTCGGCGGTTCAAGCCCGTCCCACACCACTTGAGAATCCCGGATGAAAGTCCGGGATTTTTTTTTATGCGAACACCTGTAAATATTTATTCATATTCTTCTTCTAATTTTACAGCATGAAAGACTACTTTTCACAAAATGCAGATCTGTATGCTAAATACCGGCCGGCATATCCGGATGCCTTGTTTCAAATGATTGAAGAAAAATACGCGGGCGAAAAATTGAAGGCATGGGATTGCGGGACCGGTAACGGACAAATCGCAGCACGTTTAGCAGATTTCA
>JADYYU010000368.1 GCA_020853515.1 Chitinophagaceae bacterium
AAGGAAGCCGGCAATATGGTGGACCTCGACAATGACCCTACCAAGCTGATCGAGATCGTTGAAATCGGAAAGCAGCTTTTAATGACAAGAGGTACACTTACCACTTTTAGCATTGCGAATGACGTAGCTAAGTACTTTGCAATCGTACCTGCTTTATTTATTACTTCAATTCCTGCATTGCAGGCACTCAATATAATGAAGTTGCATAGTCCTGAAAGTGCCATATTATCAGCAGTTATATTTAATGCGATCATCATTCCTATGTTGATTCCACTGGCTTTGAAAGGAGTAGCTTATAAACCAATTGGCGCAAGTGCATTGCTTCGCAGAAACTTGCTGATATACGGACTGGGCGGTGTATTGATACCTTTTATCGGTATAAAATTTATTGACTTGCTGGTATCTGTATTCCTATAAAATTCAAAAGTAAATCAACATGAAACAACATATTTTTCCGGCCCTAAGACTAACATTCGTTTGCCTCGTATTTTTTATGGGTATTTACACCCTTGCTGTTTACGGTATTGCTCAGTTAGCAGCAAATAATGGCAAAGGTGAAATGATAACACAAAATGGCAAAACGTACTACGCCAATATCGGACAGTCGTTTACAGACGATAAATATTTTTACTCGCGACCTTCCGTAGTTGCTTATAACGCAGCGGGTAGCGGAGGCAGTAATAAAGGTCCGACTAATCCTGATTATTTAGCAGAAGTGCAAGCGCGAATTGATACATTTTTAATTCACAATCCTGAAGTGAAGAAGTTAGAAATTCCTTCTGATCTGGTGACAGCTAGTGGAAGTGGTCTTGACCCGCATATTTCTGAGCAAGCTGCACAAATACAAGTTAAGCGAATAGCAAAAGTACGTGAAATCAAAGAAGAAACATTAGCAAAACTGGTCGAACAACAAACAGAAAAGCCATTGTTTGGATTGTTTGGTACAGAAAAAATTAATGTACTGAAGTTAAACCTGGCTTTAGATAACTTAAATTAAAAAAAGTAAAAAAATAAACTAAAAAAGTAATATAATGAAAAAGCAATTATTAAGTCTTGTCTTCCTTGCAACCATCTGGACAGCTTCAGCTCAACAAAACGGCGAGCCTTTTGAAGGGATCGATCAAACTTGGCAAAACGGAAGCGACCGGAGAGAGTCGTCAGTTTTTAAAGACATGAAATACTTTACGCCAAGTATTTTGATGGATGTGAATTATACCCATTCATTCAACAATCCGAATGATAATACGGTAGTAGGTTCTACGGCATTAGCCCGTAATAACGAGGTGCAGCTTTCAGCACTGCATGTGGGGGGTGATTTTAACTACAAAAATGCCAGAGCGCGCTTTATGACACAGTTTGGAACACGTTCGATCGTAGTGCCCCGAAATGATTATAGTCCTTATCGCGGACAGTATCAGCTTGCGAATGTGTATCGGTATCTGAGTGAAGCCTATGCAGGTTATCATTTCAATAAATGGAATGGTATCAATGTAGATGCGGGTCTCTTTATGTCATACATTGGACTAAATTCATATTATCAGCCCGAAAACTGGGAGTATCAGGCATCTTTTACTTCTGACAATACACCCTGGTTTTTTAGCGGTGTCCGCGTTCAGATACACCCGGCAAAAAACTGGAAAATTGAACCATGGATCATCAACGGATGGCAAAGTTATGGCAAGTTTAACCGTATGCCCGGTATTGGCGGTAATATCACTTACATGAGTAGTGACAGCAAACTTAAAGTGCTTACAAACAATTATTATGGTACAGATGCCGGGGGCTTACCTCAAAGAAAGCGTTTTCATTCCGATAATAGTTTACTGCTTCGTTACTTAAACAGGCCTGAATCAAATGGCATAAGCCGAATGGCATTTTCACTCACAGGCGACTTTGGTTCTGAAAAGGGTGGAGGCGTAAATGGCTTCGCAAAAGGCGACAGCGTCAATGGTCCGTCACAATATTTCGCCAGTCTGATGTTTTATAACCGGATATGGTTTGCAAAGAATAAAGTAGCATGGACTATTGGAGGTGGTGTGATGAAAAATCCGGGTAGGTACTTAGTGCTTTATCCTACCGGTCAGGCAAGCCCATTGCCGAATCCTGCCAATCCGACCCAAACTGAAGGTGCTTATCCATTTAGTGCAAATCCCGGTGATCAGTTTAAGGGCTGGGATTGCTCTACCAATTTCGACTGGATGCCTAATCAAAGCATTACCTGCAGAGTTGAGTATGTGCACAGGGAATCAAGCGTACCTTATTTTGCAGGCAAAGGTGGTGTAACTTCTCCCAGCGGTTTTCAATGGACTCCGCTACCGGCTGACTGGAGACCAGATCTGGTAAAATCGGAAGATAGAATCATTTTGGCTTTATTGTTTAGATTATAAATACAACCGAAAAAATATACCCTCAGTTTTAGGTGTATGTTTTTATCTTGCAAAAAAAAATCTGATGTCTGCAACTCACGATATGACTACTTTTCATAAACGAATTACCATGGCTGGTTCGCTGATCGCCATTGGTATTGTATTTGGCGATATAGGTACGTCGCCCTTGTACACTTTGAATGCCGTATTTCATGGAAGGGTAATTACTGAGGCTATTGCACTCGGCAGTTTAAGTTGTATATTCTGGACACTGTTTTTGCAAACCACTTTGAAGTATGTTATCATTACCTTACAGGCAGATAATAAGGGCGAAGGCGGGATTCTCTCGCTGTATGCTCTGATACGGCGTTACAGTGGGAAATGGCTTATCTATTTTGCAATGGCTGGCGGCGCCTTTTTGATGGCCGACGGAATTATTACACCGCCCATTTCTGTCGCATCAGCGATAGAAGGTGTGCAGGCTGTCATTCCGGGCTTCAATACTGTTCCGATTGTTATTGTAATTCTGATTGGTTTGTTTTTATTTCAACAATTTGGCACTCATAAAATTGGAAAAATATTTGGCCCTGTTATGTTATGCTGGTTTGCATTTATCGGAGTGCTGGGCGCTTTGGCATTGAGCAGTAACTGGGGTGTGCTGAAAGCCCTGAATCCTTACTATGCATTTCAGATGCTTGTCAATGAACCCGGTGGATTCTGGTTGTTAGGAAGTATTTTTTTATGTACCACAGGCGCAGAGGCATTGTATAGTGATATGGGACATTGCGGTAGAAACAATATCCGTGCAAGCTGGATTTTTATTAAAATTGCGTTGGTGCTGAGTTATGCAGGGCAAACGGCATGGTTGTTAAATCATACAGGTCAGGAAGTCGGCGCATTAAGTCCGTTTTATCATATAGTGCCTCAAAGTATTTACTGGCCTTCACTGGTCATTGCTACACTGGCAACTATCATAGCTTCGCAGGCATTGATCAGCGGTTGCTTTACCTTAATAAACGAAGCCATTCGTTTAGGGCTCTGGCCTAAGCATACTGTACAATTTCCGAGCAATATAAAGGGGCAGTTATATATACCTGCTATCAATTGGTTTTTAATGGCGGGTTGCATCGGAATGGTGCTGCATTTCAGAGAAAGCACAAAAATGGAAGCGGCATTTGGCTTAAGTGTTACACTAACTATGCTGATGAGCACTATACTGATCAATTTTTACCTGCGTACTAAAAGGGTTCCATTGGTTTTTATTGTGCTCATCACCGGATTATTTCTGAGTGTAGAAGCCGGGTTCCTCATTGCCAATCTGCAAAAGATTTCTGAAGGAGGTTGGATCACCCTATTGATTGGCTTTGCATTATTTTTAGTCATGTTTATCTGGCACAAGGGAAAGAAATTTAAATACGATCTGACTTCAATGGTGAATGTTGAGAAGTATATACCGATCCTGAAAAAATTGAGCGAGGATGAAAGTATCCATAAGTATGCTACGAATCTGGTTTATTTGACAACTTCAAATACTGAACGAAAAATTGAGCAAACAATTATGAATTCAATACTTCATCAAGGCATCCCCAAACGGGCAGATATATATTGGTTTGTACATGTCAACATACTGGATCAGCCTTATGGCCAAAGTTATTCAGTAGATACCCTGGTAAAGAATGATGTCTATTTTATTGAATTTAGTCTGGGCTTCAGGGAAGAACCAAGAATCGGATATTATTTTAAGCAGGTAGTGCGGGAGATGCTGGCTAATAATGAAGTAGACTACTTAGATAGCAACGTAAAAGAATATCAGCAAAACGTGATCGGTGATTTTCGGTTTGTGGTTATGGACAGCATTTTGTCGTATGACAATCAGATGCCATTCTGGAAGAATTTTATCATGAAATCTTATTACAATCTCCGTTACCTGAGCGTAAAAGAGCATGTCAATTTTGGATTAGACAGAAGTCATGTTGATATTGAAAAGTATCCCTTGGTAGTTGTACCTTTTACGCACAATAAATTAATAAGAAAGGAATAGCTGATGGAAGAAACTAAAAAATCAGCACAGGAATTTCTGGATTTGATCAAAAAGTCAAGAAGAGGTAAATTTAAGGTTTACATAGGGATGAGTGCCGGTGTGGGAAAATCCTATCGGATGTTACTGGAGGCGCATTCACTTTTGAAAAATGGGATTGACGTTAAAATAGGCTATATAGAAACGCACAATCGCCAGGAAACGCATAATCTGCTGGATGGCTTACCCCTGATTCCTCGCCGGAAATTGTTTTACAAAGGAAAGGAACTGGAGGAGATGGATGTGCAGGCTGTCATTAACCTCCGGCCAGAAGTAGTTATTGTAGATGAATTAGCGCACACAAACATTGAAGGAAGTAAAAATGAAAAGCGATGGCAGGACGTAATGGAAATATTAGATGCAGGTATCAATGTGATTTCTGCGGTAAATATCCAGCATATCGAAAGTCTGAACGATGAAGTCAAAGCAATAACAGGGATTGAAGTGAAAGAGCGGATACCTGATAGCGTGCTGGCAAAGGCTGACGAAGTGGTAAATATTGACCTTACATCTGATGAACTGATTGCGAGATTAAAAGAAGGGAAAATATACGAGGCTGAAAAAATAGAAACGGCCTTAAAAAACTTTTTCAAAAGTGAACATATTTTACAACTTCGTGAATTGGCATTAAAGGAAGTGGCCTCGCAGGTAGAACGAAAAGTAGATGCAGAAGTTACCAAAGCAAGTGTTATTAAGCATGAACGGTTTTTAGCTTGTATAAGTAGTAATGAAAAAACAGCCAGAACGGTGATACGTAAAACTGCCAGGCTTGCTAATTACTACCATAGTAAATGGTATGTGTTGTATGTACAAACACCCCGGGAAAGTGCCGATAAAATAGCACTGGACAAACAACGACATCTGATTAATCATTTTAAACTGGCTACAGAATTAGGTGCAGAAATAATTAAGATTGAAAGGGAAAATGTATCCAAAGCAATCATAGAGCAATGTGAAAAAAGAAACATCAGTACTATTTGTATCGGCAAACCCCATTTGACTCTTTGGAAAATAATAATTGCTACCAATGTCTTTAATGAATTATTAAAAAAACTATCAAGCAGTGATATCGACTTGGTAATTTTGTCGTGAATGGTGAATAGTGAAAGGGGTTAAATGGTGAATGGTGAATAGTTAGTAGTGCGTTGCCGTTAGTAGTTAATGTATCGTATTTTTGGATAGAAAATATACATGTAAAAAATGAGACCGCATTATAAATTGGATGTTTGGAAAAGAAGTTTTGCGCTTTTGAAACAAATATATTTAATTACTGAAGGTTTCCCCGGTGAGGAAAAATTTGGATTAACCTCTCAATTGAGAAGAGCTTCAGTTTCTGTACCGACAAATATTTCAGAGGGAGCTGCCAGAAATTCACAAAAGGAATTCATTCATTATTTATACATTTCATTAGGTTCCTTAACAGAAATAGAAACCCTTATATTATTATCAAAAGAATTAAATTTTATTAAATCTGAAGAACAGCTCAATGGAATATTGTTAGAAATTGAAGCCATCACCAAATTATTATTAGGACTTATCAATTCAATCAAAAAGAAATTATAAAAGTACAAGGTGGTCATTCAAAATTCACCACATTCACTATTCACTATTCACAATTTTCTATTTACTATTCACTATTTACTATTCACAATTTACTATTCACTACTTACTATTCACCTTCTTTTGAAATGAACATAAAACAGAAATTATTCTCGGGCATAGGACTTTTATTTGCGATGATCGTAGTGCTTACAGTGCTTAGCAGTATCTGCATCCAAAAATTGTCGAAGGAAACAAAAAATATATTGGTTGCCAATTATAATACAATTGATTATTCAAGAAATATGCTCATTGCCCTAAATGGTGATCTTGTCAATAGTGAACAGTTATCGTTTTTTGAAAATAACTTAAAGCAGCAGCAAGGCAATATTACTGAAGAAGGTGAAAAGGAAATGACATTTAAGCTGGCGAAAGATTTCGATAAATTAAAAAGCGGTTCGCCTGAGCCAAATCTAATTCAAATTATCAGAACAGACATTTCTGATATTATGCTGTTGAATATGCAGGCTATTGAACGTAAGAGTAAGATAGCACAGCATACAGCAGATCATTCTATTTTATGGGTGAGCATCGTAGGTACTTTGTGTTTTTTGATTGCGTTTATTTTATTATTTAATCTTCCTAATAGTATTGCCAACCCTATTAAAGAATTATCGAACAGCATTCAGGAAATTGCATCACAGAATTATACCCAAAGGGTACATTTCGAAAGTCACAATGAATTTGGTGATTTAGCCAGATCATTTAATACGATGGCCGAAAAACTGGAAGAATACAAAGCCGGAAATATTGAAAAGTTGCTGATTCAAAAAAAGAGAATTGAAACATTGATCAATAATATGAATGAGCCGGTACTTGGTCTTGATGACAAGAACCGGGTGGTATTTATGAACAATAATGCACTCAAAATAGCAGGACTAAAATCCGTGGATGTTATGGGCAGACAAGTACAGGATATTGCTGTGCATAACGACCTTGTCAGGTCGCTGATTCAGGATCTTGTTTCCCTGAATAATGCAAATTCAAATGCAAGCAAGCTGCCCGTGAAAATTTTTGCCAATAACAAAGAAAGTTACTTTGAAAAGGAGCTTATACCCATTAGAATAATTCCGACCGGTGAAAGTGCAGAAAAACTGATCGGTAATGTTATACTGTTAAAAAATATTACTGAATATAAAGAACTTGATTTTGCGAAAACCAATTTTATTGCTACTATTTCTCATGAACTGAAAACGCCCATCTCATCTATAAAAATGAGTGTTCAGCTACTGCATAATTTGCAGGTGGGTATTCTGAATCAGGAGCAAAAAAGTCTGATGGATAATATTAACGATGACGCCGAAAGATTATTAAAAATCACGGGCGAGTTGTTGAATATGACCCAGGTGGAAAGCGGAGTCATTCAACTGACCGTATTGCCGGTTAATACACAGGAGATAATCGAATATGCTATGGATGCCAATAGAAGTTCAGCAGAACAAAAAGGGATCAAGGTATTGAATGTTTCAAAAACACCGCTCCCAAAAGTACTTGCGGATAGTGAAAAAACTGCATGGGTTCTTACTAATTTAATTTCAAATGCGATCCGGTACTCGTATGATAATGCCATCGTTGAAATTGATGTCTCAGTGCAAAGCCAGTTTGTAAACATAAGCGTCACTGATAGCGGACAGGGCAT
>JADYYU010000369.1 GCA_020853515.1 Chitinophagaceae bacterium
GAGTCTGTCGAACAGGCAGGCAAAAACCCGCCTTTTCCCGGTTATCCTTCAGGGCACTCGGTATGCGCCGGTGTAGGCGAAAAAATACTGACTGAATTTTTTGGTGAAAAATATCTTTTTACAGATTATAGTCACCTGGGAAGAGACGATTTTAACAGCACACCCCGCACATTTACTTCTATGAAACAAATGGCTGAAGATAATGCTTACTCACGCATTCCAATGGGCGCACATGTACGCTTCGATTGTGATGAAGGGCTGAGGCTTGGCCGTCTTGTAGGTGAAAATGTGACCAATTATACTTTAACAAAACAAGAAATGAAATGAAATTATTTAATCTATCTAAAATACAACACATGAAACAAATAAACCCGTTCCTTTTACTAAAAGAGGTTGAAACAGTCCGTCTGGCAATTAAAAGTCTTGCCTTCACGATGCTCGTTCTGATGATGAATTACAGCGTTGGTGCTCAATGCCCTACAGGCATCACCAATGGAATTTCCGGAGTTTACTGTGTAAGTAGTCCGGCTACCACTTTTGATGGAGGCGATGCCAGTTCCGACTGGACATTGGAAAACGGACAGGCAGTTGTGATTGCCAGTGGAACCGGCCCCTCTTTCAGTATTCCGGCGCAGGCGATTGCAGGCGAAACAGAAATTTTTGTAGTGAAACAAACAAATGCCTGTAACGGTTTTGTACCTTTTCAGCAAAGCTTTACAGTTCGAAACCCATCTGTCTCTATATCAGCCAGCGGCGTAGGATATTATATCGCTGAGGTCAGTCAAAGTTCTATCTCTAATTCAAGCGGTCCGGGCACAAACTGGAACGATGGCGGTAATCATCAGGTTTTTTATCAGATCTGTAATTCAGGCAGCGGCACTGTTTCTATTACTATCAGCGAAGGCGGCTGCACCGCAACGTTGCCTGTAACTTATCAGGGAGTTGACCCGTCCATTAGTGGACCTATGTCTATTCAATGCGGAAGCAGTGCAACTTTTACCGGATCTCAAAATGGAGGTACTGGCGTGTTCAGTGTATCTCCCGCAGCAGCAGGATCGTTTAGCGGTAATGTATTCACTGCAGATCCCGGTTATAGCGGTTCGGCAACAATCACTTACGATGTAACTTATAACTATGTAGTACCTTACGACGCAGGTCAAAATGCAACGGTGAATTGTGCTGCCACCGCACCGATTGATATTATTTGCGGCGGCTGTAATCTGACAGTCAGTGAAAGTCACACAAATGTCAACTGTGCCGGTGGTAACGATGGTTCTGCAACAGTAACACCTGCAGGTGCCAACGGCGTGATAAATTATCTTTGGAGTGACGGCTCAACAGATGCAGCCCGCACTGGTATGGCAGCAGGTAATTATACAGTAACAGCTACAGATGGGGCCAATTGCACAGCAAGTACTACACTGGAAATTACGGAACCGGCTTTTGCAGTGACAGCCAACTGCAGTTATACGAACGCCACAATCGGGCACAACAATGGCACTGCATCAGTAGCAGGTAACGGGGGAACCTTGCCCTATAGTTATTTGTGGACCACCAGTGAAACTACCAGTCAGATCGTGGGTCTGGCTCCGGGAGCCTATACAGTAGTCGTTTCTGATGCATTAGGTTGCACGTCTGAATGTTCAATATTTATCATTCAGGGATTTCCGCTGCCTACTCTGCTGCATCATTTTTCTGTAGTTGAAAAAAATTGTAAACCCAACCTGAGCTGGAGTACCGAAGCAGAATCTAACACACGATATTTTTCCATACTTCGTAAAGCAGCCGCCGAAAGTGATTTTCATCAAATCGGTCGTGTGAATGCGCAAGGTTACAGTAACCAAATGCTAAACTATGAGTACACCGATCTCCATACAACGGATCAGACGTACACCTATAAAATTATGATCGTTGACCAGGATGGACAAGAAAGTGAAAGCGACCAAAAATCGCTCACGCTCAACTGCGCATCTTCGGGTAATGTAGCAGTATTTCCCAATCCTGTAGCAGGTATCCTCAGCATCCGGATCGCAGCAGAACTGAGCGACACTTATCAAATTAAAATAGCAGACTTGACTGGCAGAATATTACTCAGTCAATCCATTGAAACAGCTTCTGCGATCATTCCGCTGAATGTGAGCGGATGGTCAAATGGCCTCTATCAGGTCAGTATCTCGAATTCAACAGAAACAAAAACTTTCAAAATTCAAAAATATTAGTAACTACCTGCCAGGAAAGTTGACTCTTTCCGACTATTTAAACAAATGGAGATGTGTGAAAGCATCTCCATTTTTTAATTCATTTTTTCAGTTGAAGACGAATTGATATTTATTATGATTCAGGAGCAGGCCGGTGTAACATTGGGCTACGCAGATTTTACTTTAGTATCACTTTAAAAGTATTAAAAAAGGCAGCCACTTTTGAACTAAAAAGGAGCTGTTTGCTCAAAAGTAAGTGGATGTTGTCATTATAAAGGGGAGAGCACATTTGAACATGGTATAATCAGTTGGGGATAAAGATAGATCAGGCTGTGATGTCATTTTCAATCATAGCGAGTCATTACCTTCCATTTTAGAGCGACACGTCCCTACTGACAAAATTGGCATAAAATAAATTGAATATAAAATAAAGTTGCATATTATAAGTACACATACTATATTTGCACGTATAAAATTATTAAATCATTCAAATCAAAAAAATATGTGGACAAAATCTCACTCAATAGTAACAAAAGAAGTTACAAAAGAACAAATGTGGAAACTATTTGCTGACGTAAACAATTGGCATACCTGGGACAACGGCGTTGAATTTGCCAAATTAGAAGGCAAATTTGAGAAAGGAAATTATTTTATGTTTCAGCCTAAGGGTGGACCAAAACTTAAAATCGGAATCATAGATGCTACCGAAAATAAAGGTTTTACAGACTTTACTAAATTCCCATTAGCAAAAATGTACGGCGAACATACTTTTGAAGAAACGCCACTCGGACTAAAACTTACAACTACCATGAAAGTTGAAGGTCTTTTAAGTTTTGTATGGAGAAAAATTGTAGCACAAAAAATAGTGGACGCTTTGCCGGAAGATATGCAACAACAAATTAAAACGGCAAAAAAATTATGACACCCAACGACAATACTTTTAGCGTAGAGAAGGCGGACGATAGTTCAGGATTTCTATTGTGGCAGGTAACCAATCTCTGGCAACGAGAAATTAAAAAGGCTTTAAGCGCTTTCGGCCTGACACATTCACAGTTTGTTTTAATGGCCAGTATTCATTGGTTGACATTACACAAACAAGATGTAACACAAATATTATTGTCAGCTCATACGAAAATTGACCCGATGACAACTTCAACAGTTTTGAGAACTTTACAAACCAAAGGACTTTTACAACGACAAGAACATTCGACAGACACAAGAGCTAAAACGGTGGGATTAACAGATAAAGGAAAGAAGATCATTAAGCAGGCAGTAAAGACAGTTGAAACGTTTGACAAAACTTTTTTTGCGACACTTGGTAACAAAACACAACTGTTTAATCTACAGTTATTAACTTTATTGGAACAGAACCAATAGAAACGGCCGGTAACCTGTGCAGGCGCGCAATGCGGGTCTGAGTATCTATTTCAGCACTCGGTTCTTTAATAATCTTTCTAACATTTATCAGGCTTTCGTTTCTGAAGTCCCGCACCACCGCCCGGGCAGAAACTGCTAGGGGTGCTTAATATTTGGCTCCGCCGATTCCAATATTCTCCACCGGATGCCAGGTGGTTTTGATTTCCTGAAGGTCCAGAATCAAATAAGGATTTTGACTCTCCGGCTTGAGCCAGTCTTTGTTCCAGCAAAAACTACGCTTTACATTAAGGGCAGCATTTTCCTGAACCGTTTTAAGCTCGGCTGCATTTTCGCGGCAGTAAACTACGGCATTTACATCCATATGATTTGAAAAATGGGGATGTAGTTCGGTACTGCGGCCGGTAAGTAAATTTACTACTCCACCAGGTAAATCACTGGTTGCTAATACCTCGGCAAAAGTGACTGCGCACAATGGTTTACTTTCACTCGCCAGCACCACACAAGTATTTCCCCCGGCTATCACCGGCAATACCACACTTAGCAGTCCGAGCAATGTACTTGATTCAGGTGCAATGATACTGACTACGCCCATCGGTTCAGGTACAGAAAAATTAAAATGTGAACTGGCTACCGGATTTACACTGCTGAAAAGCGCTGAGTATTTGTCACACCAACCGCTGTAATAAACACAGCGGTCAATACAGTTTTGAATTTCATTGGCAGCATTCAGTTTCGTGCTGCCCTGCAATATCATTTCTTCGATAAGCTGACCTCTGCGTCCTTCCATCATTTCAGCGATGCGATAGAGAATTTGTCCCCGGTTGAAATGTGTTATTGTACTCCAGTTGTCAAATGCTTTGCGTGCCGCTACCACAGCATTTCTGAAATCCTTGCGTGATGAAAGGCAGGCATTGGCCAGCAGTTTTTCCTTAGGTCCCGTTACTTTATAATATCGACCGCTTTCGGTTCGGGGGAATGCACCGCCAATAAATATCTTGTAAGTTTTGAGTATTTCAAGTGTGCTCATAGTCTTTGCTATTTTATGTTTGCTGCCCTTTCTTCATTTCATCCGGCAATATTATCTGCTTAAACAGGAGGGTGAGGGAGGGAGAAAATTTCAGGTTTTTATGGAATGAATTAAAATTTTAAATAGGGTGCCAGGCCATGAAGTCCGCCTTCCCGTCCAAAGCCGCTTTCTTTATATCCGCCAAAAGGCGACGCGGGGTCAAATTTATTGTAAGTATTTGCCCACACTACTCCGGCTCTTAATTTTGCTGTCAGATTAAATATTTTGCTTCCCTTGTCGGTCCATACGCCGGCACTTAAGCCGTAGGGGATATTATTTGCTTTTTCAATCACTTCTTCGATCGTCCTGAATGTTTGAACAGTAAGTACCGGTCCGAAAATTTCTTCCTGCACAATTCTATGGCTTTGGGAAGTATGTAAAAACAAGGTTGGCTTGCAAAAATAACCTGAAGCAGGCATTTTACATGCAGGCTGATACATTTCTGCACCCTCATCAACACCGAGCTGCAAATAAGATTGAATTTTTTCAAATTGCTCCCGGCTGTTGATCGCACCAATATCAGTATTCTTATCGAGCGGGTCGCCTACAATCAGCGTTTCCATTCTTCGTTTTAATTTTTTGATCACCACATCTGCAATATTTTCCTGTATAAAAAGCCGTGAGCCGGCGCAACATACATGACCCTGATTAAAAAATATGCCATTCACAATACCTTCTATTGCCTGATCAATCGGGGCGTCATCAAAAATAATATTGGCCGCTTTTCCTCCCAGTTCAAGGGTTGCTTTTTTAGCGGTACCCGAAATGGCTTTTTGAATATATTTACCAACCGGTGTACTACCGGTAAAGGCCACTTTATTCACCAGTGGATGATTGACCAGGGCAGCACCGGCATCTCCCAGGCCGGTTACAATATTAACAACACCCTCCGGCAGTCCGCTTTCCTGTATGATCTCTGCAAGTTTCAACGCTGTGAGCGGCGTGTTTTCTGCCGGTTTCAACACTACGGTATTGCCAGTTGCAAGCGCCGGTGCAATTTTCCAGGCAGCCATCAGCAAGGGAAAATTCCACGGTATTATTTGTGCAGCAACACCCAACGATTGCGGCTTTCTGTTCGGAAATGCGTATTCCAGTTTGTCGGCCCAACCTGCATAGTAAAAAAAATGATTACAAGCCAGCGGGATGTCAATATCTCTGCTTTCACGGATCGGCTTGCCCCCATCCATACTTTCTATCACCGCAAATTCACGGGCTCTTTCCTGCATTAGCCGTGCAATACGAAAGATATACTTTGCCCTTTCCGTTCCCGGCATTTTGCTCCATATA
>JADYYU010000370.1 GCA_020853515.1 Chitinophagaceae bacterium
AATAAGATCGAGAAAATAATAAACACCAGCGCGGCCCATAATTTCTTCCTTTCATCAGCCGTGCATTTGCTCATTTCATAAAAAATATAAATGAGGGTGCAGGGTCCGATGATATACATAAACCAGTCGGTATACGCCGTTTTAGCCACCATGATCATCATGACAGGAATGATAGCCAGGCTACCGGCATAGGTCGCCCACTCGATGAGTTTTTTGCGGTTCAGATTTTCCATATGCTGCAGTGGCGATAAACCAATGGGACCTAAATTCTTTTTGGTAAGTAAAAACGTGATCAGACTGATGGTCATCACGATCGCTGCCAGACCGAAAGCGATATTCCATCGCATATTTTCAGCAATCTGCTGTTGCAGCATTTCACCTTTGCCGATGGCAATACAGATATAACCGCCGATCAGGGCTCCGAGATTGATACCGGCATAAAACAGCGAGAACCCGGCGTCGGTGCGGCTATCGCCCGGTTTGTATAAATGTCCTACCATGGTACTGATATTGGGTTTAAAAAAACCGGTACCAATAATGGTAAAGCTGATGCCTAAAAAGAAAAACCGGATCGGATCATAAGCCAGAATACAGCTTCCGGCTATCATGAGCAATCCACCCCAGAAAAGTGATTTGCGAAAGCCCAGAATTTTATCGGCAAACAAGCCCCCTATAAAAGTAAAGGCGTAAACAAAGGCCTGTGTGGCACCGTATTGCAGGTTGGCCACTTTTTCATTCATCATCAGATGATGCACCATGAAAAAAGTAAGCATGCCCCGCATCCCGTAAAAGCAAAAGCGTTCCCACATTTCGCTAAAAAATAAACTCCATAGCTGCTTCGGGTATTTTCCTTTGAAATCCTGGATGTCGTCTAAGGTAATTTGCTGCTCCATAATAGCTAATTATTATTAAGTAAGATTGGTAAAAAAAGATGAATATAGAACCTTTTTTTTCAATTAGCATAAAAATATCCAGTTGATTAAAATTACTTTTGCGAAAAAAAATCATTGAATCCGCTACAGAAAATTATTCTATTGCTTAAAAAAGATTTCCTGCTGGAGTGGAGACAAAAGTATTCAGTCTATGGACTGATCCTGTATATCACCAGTGCTGTGTTTGCCATCAAAATGCTGCAGGACCGGCCTGAAGGTGAAATGTGGAATTCACTTTTCTGGATCATATTGCTGTTTGTGAGTATCAACGCAGTGGCCAAGAGTTTTTTGCAGGAAAACAAGCACCGCAATCTCTATTATTATTCGGTACACCGGCCTCAGCATATCATCATTTCAAAACTCATATATAATGTGGTGCTGATGCTGATCATGAGTTTTATTGCCTTGTTTCTGTTTACCTTACTGCTCAGCAATCCTGTTGTCTTTTTTGGTCGTTTTGTGCTGATGGTTTTTACCGGAGGTATCAGTCTTTCCTTATTATTTACCACCCTGGCTGCTATTGCAGGCAAGGCCGGTGGCAATTCGGCCCTCATCGCCATTCTGGGATTTCCGATCGTAATACCACAACTGATTTTATTGTCAGATTTGTCCAAACCGCTTTTTGTGACCTTGCAGGTAACAGGCTGGTGGCAATTTTTCGGGGCCTTGCTGTTGCTCGATGTGCTGATCATTATCTTGTCGGTCATTTTGTTTCCATATATCTGGAAAGAATAATTTCGGTCGGTCATACCCGCATCCGGAGTTCGTTTTTAATTGGATTCCAATAGATAGCTGCAGTTTTTTCTGCCTTAAATACACAACTGCCAACTGATTGTTTTAATCAACATTCCGCCCCGATACTTATTCTTTATTTTCTGCACCAAGAAATGTGGATTACCTACAACTGATTGTATAAATTCTGAAAATTGTGGAAAAGATGCTTGTTTATAGCTTAGATGTTTGGCATAACTTTGTGCATAAGTTCTGAATGAGTCTGAATAAAATTTTGTGAGTGCGATGCCGCATTTCTAATTTAAAAGAATTTACATTCGTTTACTTTCCGCTAAAACAACCCGTCATTTACTTAAAACTGCAGAACCTTTTCTAAAAAATGAATGTAACAAACAAACTTGCCAGCAGAACCAAAAAGCCTGAAATACCATCGCTGATTTATGGTAAAATGGCGCCTCAGGCACCCGATCTGGAAGGGGCCGTATTGGGTGCTATTATGCTTGAACCGCAAAAGCTGGCGGAAGTCCTTGAGATCATTCAGTCGCCCGAGTGCTTTTATTCCGATGCCAATCAGCGTATTTATACCTGTATCCGGCGTCTGTTCGACAAAGGTTCACGCATCGATTTTATGACGGTCTGTGAAGATCTGCGAAAAAACAGTGAGCTTGAAATGGTGGGCGGCAGTTATTATGTCACCAGTCTGACCCGCGATGTAGTGAGCAGCGCCCATATCGAAGAGCATGCCCGGATTGTAATGCAGAAGTATATTTTGCGCGAACTGATCCGCATGAGTGGCGAGATCATCGGCGATGCTTACGAAAATTCGTCTGATGTGTTTGACCTGCTCGATAAAGCCGAAACCAACCTCTACGAAATTACCGATAAACATCTGAGAAAAAACTTCTCCAGTATCAATTCGATCCTCGCTAAAACGATTCATGAAATTGAACAGCAGGCGAATAAAAAAGACGACCTGACAGGGGTGCCTTCCGGATTTAAAGACCTCGACAAAATCACTTCAGGATGGCAGCGCACCGATCTCATCATTCTGGCTGCAAGGCCGGCCGTGGGTAAGACTGCGTTTGCGTTAAACCTGGTGATGAATGCGGCCCTGCACAATACGCAAACCACCGGTGTGGCTTTCTTCTCGCTTGAGATGAGTGCCGGTCAATTGGTAAAAAGGATGCTGTCGGCCGTAACGGATGTACCTCTGGGCAAAATCACCAAAGGGCAACTCGCAGAACATGAAATTGTACAGATCCATCAGCGTATGGGTAAACTATCGGCCGCCAATATCTTTATTGACGATCAGGCTGCCCTGAATATTTTTGAGCTAAGGGCCAAATGCCGCCGGCTGAAACAAAAATATAATATCGGACTGGTGATCATCGATTACCTGCAGTTGATGCAGGGTTCGGTAGAACGTGGTGGCAACCGTGAGCAGGAGATCTCCAAAATATCGCGCGATCTGAAAGGCCTGGCCAAAGAACTTGAGATTCCGATCATTGCCCTGTCGCAGTTAAACCGGGGTGTAGAATCGCGTAAAGATGGCGCCAAACTGCCACAGTTGAGTGATCTGCGTGAATCGGGTGCCATTGAGCAGGATGCGGATATGGTGATGTTTTTGTACCGGCCTGATTATTACGGACTGGAAAAAAATCCGGACGGTGATGTGGTACCCGGTGAGACCTGGATCAATATTGCGAAGCACAGAAACGGCAAAACCGACATTGTAAAAGTGAAGGCCAACCTCGAACTGCAGCGCTTTGAAGATATGCCCGAAACCAACTCCTTTGGCATTACCGACAATTTCAATATCGCTGACCCTAAAGCCGGTATTAAAACACAGTACGGCGAAGGCCCTAAACTGTCAGTGCATGACGGTTATGAAAAACGCAACTCCAAGGTAGATGAGTACAAAATTGATGATGACGATTTTTCCAAATCCGGCACTCCCGATGATGATGTACCGTTTTAGTGTAAGCTGACACAGTTACTGAACACGTTTATTACTGAGTATCGAACTTGAGTCTGCTGAATATATCTAACAGTAGTGCAATAAATTATGCGGATAAAAAACGTGTATTTTGTTCCCGCAGAGGAGATTTTTATAATGCCCATGTCACGCTTGCTGAAAGCAAAAAAAAATTAGCTACGAAGCCAGGACACTTCGGAGAACTGCTTCAACCCATTTATGAATACGATCTCGATTGGGTTTCGCAATTATTCTCCCGGCAATTGCCGCTAATTAAAATGACTACTAAAATTAAGATGAAAACGGGCTGTCAATTGCCGGCCGGGGAATTACACTTATTAAATAAGGAGCTGCACTTATTTACTTTTAACTTCAGCAGCAGAGACCAAATGTATTTTTGCCGCCTAAAATCAACCTATGAAAAAATATTTTCAGCCATTGCAAATAGTGCTGCTAGCCTTGCTGATGAGCACTCATCAACTGTCTGCACAGAGTATGGATAACAAAGTAAAAAAAATGACCGAACTGCTTAAATTAACGACCGATCAGCAGTCGAAATACAAAACCCTGCTGACAAACGCAGAAAAGGAAAAAGCGGAACTCATCAGCAAATCAAAAAGTCTGAGCGCACCCGAAAAGAAACAAATGCAGGAACAATTTAAGATGAACTACGAAAAACAACTGTCCAAAATACTGACAGTGGCACAGTTTAAAAAACTCAGTGAAGGTGCAAAAGCACATAAACATTAGTGACTGTAAATTATAGGTCAACTGCCTAGCAATAGCATCGATACGATTCATTTAGCCAAACATCCAGATGCTGTCATGCAGCTTAATAGTTTGAGTAATGGCCTTTTGCAAATGATCAACTGTAACGCTGCAGCTCATAGAAGCTTCTTTCAGATTATTATATATATGAAGCAATTTGCCCGATGTATTGTATTGAAAAACGAACTTTCGGCTTAGTGCTGAAGATGATGAAACTCTGATGCCGGCATTGCTTTCTATCAGATGAGTATCTATAAAGTCGGGTCCAAAGCCGGACTTAAAAATCAAGCCATCAGCAACATAGGCACTTAAACCATTAATTCCCTGAACCATCTGATGACGTTCTATACCCATAGCCGCACATGCTTGCAACAAGCCCGCAAATACTTGCACCCTTTGGCCCCGGAAATTATAAACAGACAAGGGCATTTTAGATATGGATTTACTGTAGCCTTTGGTGCCATCCGGATTCAACACGGGTACGGAAGCTGAAATTTTTTGATGTTTCTTTGAAAGCGCAAACCTATAGCGATCTGTTTTGATACTTAAAATCAAATTGCTCAGTTTATTATTATACTCGCAACCATCGAGGTGTAAAATACAATCGTTCGATAAATTATAAATTCCGTGAAATGCTTCATACATCAGTGTTGCTATTGCCTTTTGTTCCAGACCAGTTTCAGATCTGTATCTGAGTACGGGAAAGTCAAAGCGATG
>JADYYU010000371.1 GCA_020853515.1 Chitinophagaceae bacterium
GGGGTATGTTTCAACTCAGTGTACAGAATCAGGTCAGAAGGCTGGAGTTTTTACTTAAAAAAAATCAGTTGCTGGTGAATAACAAGCTGATCACGCCTGCTAAAGATTTTAAGATTCCTGAACAAAATGCGAACAGTATCCGGTCGATCTTAAATTATCTGAATAAACGCGGCGAAATCAATCAGATACATACCTGGCTCGACGAAAAAGATCAGAAAATACTGTCAGCGGCCATTCGTAACAACGAGCTGAATACGGTAAATGCTATTTTTACCAATATTCATCTGGTGCAGGAGCCCGTTTTTACCTATCAACGCTTTTTCCCGGATAAAAAATTCATACAGGATGTTGCTGTGGAAACCGGCGAATTTAAGCAGATTCTGTCTTTTGTAAAATACAGTGATGAAAAAAGCACTTCCTTATGTATGGCCGAATGGCGGGATAGCACCTTGTATATCTTTAAAAATAATGACACCCTGGTAAAGCAGTCATTTAATGATCTGACACAAAAACTTCAAAGTTGGGGGAAAAGGCAGGACAGTCTTGAGTACGCGCGCATTCCGCTCAGTACAAGACTACAGATTTTATCGAATGAGCAGTTTAAGAATTATAATATCGCCACTGACTCGCTCATCATCAGCCAGGAAAAGTATAAAATACTGTTTAATCTGATCGAATTATACAGGCAGGATACCAACGTTGGCCTGAAAGACATGAATGGTTACTTGTTATATTAATCAAACTTAACCCTGCAATGCAGCAGCTCCACTCACGATTTCGGTCAGCTCGGTGGTGATTGCAGCCTGACGGGCTCGGTTGTAAGAAATACGTAATGAACGTAAGAGTTCTTCCGCGTTTTCAGTCGCTTTATCCATGGCCGTCATACGGGCACCATGCTCAGATGCATGACTGTCGAGTACGCCTTTAAATAATTGTGTATTTAAAATTTTTGGCATCAGCTCACTGATCAGCACTTCTTCAGAAGGTTCAAAAATAAAATCTTTACTGGCGGCAGAGGTCGATTTTGTTTGTGCGATCGGCAAATGCTGTTCACAGACAAATTCCTGGGTAGCTGCATTTTTAAACTTACTGTAAACCAGCTCTACACGGTCGAAGTCTTTATTAATGAAAGCTTCACGTACATATTGGGCGGCATTTTTTACTGCATCAAAACTCAGGTCGCTGAATAAATTCCAGTAATTGCTGATCAGCGGATAACCATTTCGCTCAAAGTTTTCAAATCCTTTTTTACCCAGGGGTAAGATGGTCACATTTCCCTTAGCATGCTGAGCGCTGTATTTTTCGGCAATAATGCTTTTGGTCAGTTTGATCGAATTGGCATTAAATGCACCGCATAATCCACGGTCGCTGGTCACAACAATAAACAAAACCTTTTCAATGGGTCGTTGCACATTGAGTCCGCCGCCGGCACTTCCTTCTACACTGCCGATGATATTACCCAGCATTTCCTGCAGTTTTTCAGCATAAGGACGCATTTGAGTAATGGCATCCTGCGCTCGCCTCAGTTTGGCCGCGCTCACCATTTTCATGGCTTTCGTTATTTGCTGCGTGGTGCCTACTGACTTGATTCTTAAACGTACTTCCTTTAATTGACCGGACATGTGAATTGATTTTTAAAATTGGGTGCAAAAGTATAAAACAATTTCCATTCTTTGTTTTTACGCTTGTAAAATATATGAAAAACTGCTATTTGTTTTCCACAAATCATTCAGTTTGAATCATTACACAGGTATTTTTATCAATTTTCTGAATAATACATAGCCTTTCATAATTCTGCTTTGAAAAAAATAAGCTTATTTTTGCAACATGTTAAATACCATAGAAAGCGCTATTGAAGACATCAAAGCCGGCAAAATGATCATTGTTGTAGATGATGAAGACCGTGAAAATGAAGGCGATTTTTTGACTGCTGCACGCAATGTGACCCCGGAGATCATCACTTTTATGGGTAAAGTTGGCAGAGGCCTGATCTGCACGCCCCTGATTGAAGACCGCTGTGAAGAACTGGAGCTTAATCTGATGGTAAAAGATAATACGGAGCTTCATCAGACACCTTTTACAGTTTCGGTAGACCTGATCGGACATGGTTGTACCACCGGTATCTCTTCACACGACCGGGCTAAAACGATAAAGGCCCTTATTGATCCTAACACCAAACCTGCTGACCTGGCAAAACCGGGACATATTTTTCCCTTGAAAGCTAAACGTGAAGGCGTGTTACGCCGGGCCGGACATACAGAAGCGGCGATCGACTTTGCACGATTAGCCGGTTTTGAACCTGCAGGTGTAATCGTTGAGATTGTGGACGAAGATGGTCAAATGGCCCGTTTACCTCGTCTGATGGAACTCGCACGCGAATATAATCTGAAAATCGTTTCGATCGAAGACCTCATCGCCTATCGTTTACGAACCGAAAATCTGGTAGAAGAACAAATCAGGGTAAATATGCCTACTTTATTTGGTGATTTTGAACTGATCACATTTAAAAATCTGAAAACAAACGAATTACATCATGCCTTGAAAAAAGGTCAATGGGAAAACGACGAACCTGTTTTGTTGCGTGTACATAGTTCCTGCTTCACCGGCGATATTTTGCATTCACTCCGTTGCGACTGCGGTGAACAATTGAAGTATGCCATGCAAATGGTGGAAGAGGCTGGTAAAGGTGTCGTACTTTATATGAATCAGGAAGGCCGGGGCATTGGATTACTGAATAAACTGAAAGCTTACAAACTGCAGGAACAAGGCCGGGATACCGTAGAAGCAAATCTGGAACTTGGTTTTGAAATGGATGAACGGGATTATGGTATTGGTGCACAGATTTTGCGGCAACTGAATGTGCAAAAAATAAAATTAATTACCAATAATCCACGCAAACGTGCAGGGTTATTGGGCTACGGGCTTGAAATTGTTGAAAACATTGCGATAGAAATGTGTGCCAATCCTCATAATGAGCAATATCTGATGACAAAACGTGACAAGCTTGGACACGAGATTATGAAAGGTTGATCATTCACTGGCAGCACAGATTGCAGCCTGATTCTCAGGCGCTGCTTAATTTGTTATTTTACTTTTAAAGGTCATACTCCAGACTTGTTTTTTTGCACGGATTTACATTAAATTTGGTGAGTAAAAATAAAAATTTAATTTATGAAACAGCACAACCTGATCATCAGATTTTTTTCAGCTACTTTGCTCCTGATGTTGACTTTCATTACAACTAGCTTTGGACAAAGTGCTGCGGATGAAAACGAAATTATTGACATTGTTAAAACGCAGGATGTACTTCCACGAAGTGTTTTTTTGGATTCTACTATGTTGCCGGGCATGAAGCTGTATGAAGGTAATACACGTCAGGGATGGGCAACTGTTGATAAATCAGTCGGGCATATAGATCAGCTATATGACATTCGTTTAAAATTTATCGACCATCAAAGTGCTTTGGCTTTTCATCGAAAATTTCTGACAATAAATTCGGAAGGCGGTCCCGAAATAAAAGATCACCATCTGAATTATGCTGGTGCAGATGAACTGATAGTTTTCGGAACACCGGCACAGGCGGTTAAAATGCTTGAATCAGAACATCTGCGCATATTCTGCATCGTGATGGTGGTTGACAAGTACTTCGTGAAATTATTCATTAAGAGCAACGATAAATATGAGGCTGCGAAATTTCAGCCTATGGTGACCGAAATCATACGCAGAATTAAAAAGTAAGCAAGCACTTCCGCTTACTTTTATATGCTGTTTTTCAAACTTATGCAATGCAGGTTTGATGCTGCAAAGTGCGCTGGATTGCAAGGCGCAAACATCATTTTTTATGACGCAAACAGGCTGTTTTTTCATGCCTATTTCGTGTTTTATTTATCAATACACTTTTTAGGTATTTTCAATAGATTGACCGTCAGGTAATCAATTTTATTTATAAACCTTTAAAATCTATTGTCTAGTCTCAATTGTTATGCACCGAGCTAAATCTGGACTTAAATTTGAATGGCAAAAGTAGTTCTACAGCATAGGATCAATTTAATCGAAAGTATTTACAAAGGAATTTTTAAGAAACGTATCAGGATGTCAAGCAAGTTAAAAAAGAAGCAATTGTCAAAAGAAATTTTGACCGAAGCGGGATCGCAAACCGTTAAAAAGAAGCATTTTTTGCTGTGGTCAGTACCACTTTATATTTTACTGTTGTTATTGGTGGTTCCCGCCTGCTCGCTGGGATATTATTTTCATGTTTGTGTTGAAAAAACACATGAAGGTAATCGTACAGAAGCCTCTGACAATCAGGATGCCAACGTAAAATTGATGCGCGTGAACGACCAAAGTCTTGTTCATCCCTTGTTATACGTTGACATTGAAAGTGAGCAATTTTTATCCGGTGTACGAGAAAAAGTAACTCAGTATCTTGACCAGAAAAGATCCGGTAACGCATTTACTTCGGCCTCTGTATATGTCAAAGACCTGAACGACGGCATGTATTTCAGTATCAATTCCGATTCGTTGTATGATCCGGCCAGTCTGATGAAAGTGCCACTGATGATCACTTATCTTAAGCAGGCGGAAGAAAACCCGGCCTTGTTGAAAAAGAAACATACTTTCAAAAAAAATCCGCTGTACACTACGGTCAGAACAATTAATGATATTGCGCTTACTGACGGCAAAACCTATACGGTAGAGGAATTATTGTATTACATGATTGTATATTCTGACAATGATGCCTTTTGGCTTTTGAATGAAAACATCGATCAGAATTTATTGCTCGATCTTGACAAAAAATTGGGTATTCCTTCCAATTTTGATGTGCTGCATTATCCGGCAAGCGAAAAACATACGGTACTGACGGTTAATTCAATTGCGCATTATTTTAATGTTTTGTATAATGCTACATATCTGAATAAAAACCTCTCTGCCTACGCCCTTGATCTGCTCACAAAAAGCACTTTTAAAGATGGTATCACCAAAGATATGGGTCCCAATCTGCTGATCGCCCATAAGTTTGGTGAGCGAACGATTTCGTATATGCGGGAAGGCAAGCTTGAAAATTTACAGTCTGAATTTCATGAGTTTGGCATCATCTATCTGCAAAACAGACCTTACCTGCTGGGTGTGATGACCCGTGGTAATGAGTCAAAACCCTTGCAGGAAGTAGTACGGAATGTTGCAAAAATTGTCTATGACGATTTGAAGTCAGCAGCGCAGTAGTAAAGAATGCGTCTGTATAACGCCATTTTAGGCATATTTTCATCCTATTCAATACTTTGCATCAGGCATCTGCTAATCCTTTTAATCAGACGCCTTCTTAAAGAATATTTACAGATCTTTGTAAGTGCACGCTTATGACTCAACTTGAAACGCATCCATGGAATTATTATGCTCCGCAAGGAAGTAAGATCTTATTTGTTGGCACCTTTCCGCCTGCCAGGCAGCGCTGGAATTATGATTTCTTTTATCCGAATAAGGCCAATTTCTTCTGGCGTATCCTGGCGGCCATTTCGTACAAAAAGTTACAGTATGATGCAGGCCCGCTTGCTGTTGAAGAAAGAAAAGCATTGCTGCAGCAACTGCATATTGCCATAACCGATATGGGGCAACAGATCGAACGCAGCAACAACAGTTCATTAGATGAAAATATCGCTGTGACAAAATATATGGATATCCTTTGGATCCTGAAACAGCATCCCGGTATCTGTAAAATTGTTTTCACAAGCAGCAGCGGACCTGTCAGTGCCGCCAAATGGTTTATACAATACTTAAGGCAAAACGACTTGCAGCATCGCTTTCCTTCCGGCAGTAAACCCCTTCACACCGAAGTTGTACTGAATGGTAAATGCATCCGTCTGGCCATTGTATCATCACCGTCACCCCGGGCTGCCAACCGGTATCCGTTCGATAGTCTGGTAAAGATGTATGCCAGCGAAATTGAAGCTGTATAAGCTGTCTATTTCACCCCCCTTTCATTCAATTCTTTGTGATAACCTGCTGCATTAGCCAGATGTTCAGCGTAGTTTTTTGCAAAATTATGATAACCGCTACGATCTGATCGGGCACAAAAAAACAAATAGTCGGTGTTGGCAGCATTCAGCACTGCGTCAATGCTGGCTGGCGAGGGCGTGCAGATGGGACCTGGCGGTAA
>JADYYU010000372.1 GCA_020853515.1 Chitinophagaceae bacterium
ATTTGGTGCCGAGAATGTATTGATCGTTACAAAACCGGCAATATTATCATTGTCGATCGTGTACATCTGCAGTTCAAGCACATCGCCTACACTGACAGGAATGCTCTGACTGCCGTTTTGCACATTGCCACCTCCAATAATGAAAGCACTGAATACAACCGGTGCGCCGCCATTGATAGTATATCTTGGATAGTCGAAGATAGAACCGAAAGCATCAGCATGGTTATATGTCCAGTTGAACGTCACATTTCCGTTGCAACCCACGGTTCTTGAGTATTTGGTTACACCCGGAGTACCTGACAGATTCGTGCCGGAACTGATAATGATATTGGCCGGAGCACCTGCAGCATTTACGGTACCATTGGAATTAGTTACGCTAAATGCCCAGTTGGCAGGTGCATAATAACCTGCAAAGTCACTGATATTACCAGTACATGAAGGGGTAGCCGCGCCTGTAATAGTGGTGGTGCTGCCTAAACAAATAGTAAGGGGAGATGCACTGCCGGTGCCTGTATTGACAGGATTCACCGTTACAACCGCAGTTGCTGTGCCTGTACAGCCGTTACCGTCTGTACCGGTTACAGTATAAGTAGTGGTTGTCAGTGGTGTAAAGGGTACATTGTCGATGACACCACCAGACCAGGTAAAAGGTACTATTGGAGCACTGCTGCCTGCCAGCGTTACCGGGGTACCTTCACATACTGTGATAGAAGCAGGTACTGCTGTTACTACAGGAGGTGCAGGGTGTACATTAACTGTGATAGGGATACGAGGTGATGAAGGACAGGTGGTGATACTCCAGGTAATCACTACCTGACCATTGCCTGTATTATTTACCAGATTGATAGGTGAAGTTCCGATATTGTAAGATCCTCCACCACCGCCATTGGTTGGGGTATGATAAGATCCGCCACCGCCGGAATAACCGCCACCGCCGCCGGCACCATTGTTACCGCCGCCGCCGCCGCCGCCATAGCCACCTAAGTCCACATTAGCGGTGCATGAAGGACCACCGGTACCATTATTTGTAAAGCTGAGGCCAAATTGGGTATTGCAACATCCGCCATTGGCAGAGCCGTTGGTCAGTAAACCACCGCCATTGCCTGAACAGGCATTTTGATTAGTTGCTCCATTGCCACCTACACCACCAATTCCAAAATTAGAAGGATAGCCTGCAGGTGTTGAATAACCATTTAAACCATTATTTGTAACTACTGCATCAATACCAACTGGAGTGAGCGTACCATGTCGGCCGCCACCACCACCGGCAGCAATCATCGGAGTATTGGCCAGGTCAGTTACAAAAGTACCGCCACCACCACCGGCACCCGGAGATGCAGGTGAACCGCCGCCCATCTGACCTACCATTACTTTCAACTGCTGACCGGGTGTTACATTGAATGTACCGG
This sequence comes from Chitinophagaceae bacterium, assembly GCA_020853515.1. GTDB lineage: Bacteria > Bacteroidota > Bacteroidia > Chitinophagales > Chitinophagaceae > OLB11. The sequence continues at coordinate 1,410 of JADYYU010000372.1, forward strand.
TCATGTTAGCGCCAAGACCACCGGAACCGGCCGGTGAAGAACCGCCGGCACCACCCTGAGCGCCTTTTGCATTAATCGTAATGCTGGTGATACCTGCAGGAACTGTAAAGTTCTGCATCGCACCTGTATAAGTAAAAGTTTGAGAACCCACTATATTAGAATAGGCTTCTGCATAATAAGTTGTTGTAACCGCAGGTGAAACCGGAAAGTTAGCACCACTTGGACTAGAACCCAATAAAGTGCCCCCCACTGCTGCAGAATACCAGTTAATGGTACTGCCCGGAGTACCTGTTCCGCTTAACTGTGAAGTACCACCACCGCACAATAGATTAGGTGTAGCAGTTACAGGATTAGGCTGTGCCTGCATAGGACTCACAGAAATAGCAACGGTAGAAGTGCCTGTACAACCTGCTGCTGTAGTGGCTGTTACTGTGTACACTGTAGAGGTAGGAGGTGTAACTGTCTGATTCGCACCGACCAGTCCACCCGGATTCCAGGTATACGAAATCCCGTTTCCGGTTACAGAAATATTTGCACTTCCGCCTGCGCAGATAACCGGATTGGGAGTACTGGTCGTAATTGCAACCGTATTAACTGTGAAAATAGAAGAACTTACGCCAGTACCTGCACATGGTGCAGTAACTGCAATGAGACCGGTAGTTCCGGCACCTACAATCGCAGTGATTTGATTTGCATTATTAATTACAAATGACTGTACCGGAGTACCACCAATTGTAACTGCGTTTGCATTTGTAAAACCAGTCCCTGTAATTACCACAGACGTACCTGCTCCTGCACAGGCAGAATTAGGTGTAAATGAACTAATCGTTGGTGGTGCACCCGGAGGAGGCATAAATGAAATCCCTTCGTTAGCGGCAGACGACCAGCTTGCAGCATTACGTCCTGCAACTACTGTTCCCAATGCGCCGCTCTGAATACCCATGGTAGCAGTACGGCCGGCGTGAATGTTATTTGTAGACATCATTCTGATTTCACCGGTAGTTTCAAATAATTGAATCTGAACAGTGGCGTTATTAGCCGGTGAGCAGCAATAACCGATGCTGAAATAATCTATACAAAATATCCTGTTAGGTGCTACACCAGATACGAAATAGCGATAAGCAACACTACCGGTAGTGTACATATCATCCCAGCTCCATGCTATGATGGTACTTGCAAAAACATTGTTTGGCAAAGCACCACCCGAGCAACATCCGCTACCGATACCAGCGTTGAATGAAAGCAATCCGTTGGTTGAAATATGGCATGTTGTATAGTTAGTACAATAAAAAGGAAAGCTAAAGCCGATCGGGACATTAGCTGTAACGATATCATCGCCACCTGAAAGGTTAACCGGTGATACCGGTGCGATGATGTTATATGCAGTGGGGCCTGTTGTATAGACCTGCCCGAAAGACCATGTGCATATAAACGATAAAATAAATGCTAGTAAAAGTTTTTTCATTTTCTATTTTGTTTTTTTGTTCGATTTTTTATATCCAATTAAATCCAGATGATTGACATAATCTTCCCCGTAAATACCGAATAATGATTGTTCGCGTACGCAGGCTGAAGCAGCCTTGTTTTCAATATTAGCATTAAGCTGGGCAATAACTTTCGGATCCGAAACGGTATATGGCCCTCCTGCGAGTGTCAGCAGTTGCTGATGCAATTCAGGACAACTTTTTAACGCGGACATTTTAAGATCATAATTTGAAACATGTGTTGAAGACGATGCCACCGATTGCCTTGAATTTGGTGTCTGCGCATAGGCGGAAAGGCAAAACCCACCCAATAACAGTAATGTGTAAAAAATTCTCTTCATATTTGAATTAGTGTTTAAAATGCCTACTCTTGGATGCGTTTTTCGGCTCCGACGCTTTTTTTGCAAGGTAAAGTTGCGGGAAAATTATCTTATTACCAATTTATTCACCACTTTTTTTAAATGTCAGACTAAAGCATCCCTCATTGTGCAGAGGGGATGTCTGCCTTATGAAACCTGTTCATCCGGACTGATTCAGGAAACAAATCATTTTGCAAAGCGCAAAAAATGCCATCTGATCGATAAAATATTTCTATTTTTGGAGGTGTTGAAAAAAGGATTGCAGTTTATCTATTTCTCCTATTTTGTATCGCTTTTTGCTGTACTGATTCTGATTTCATTTCCTTTAACAATGCTGTTTTTGCTTTTGCCAAAAAAAATAAGAGACTACGCCATGTTCAGCATGATGAAAGCGGGAAGTCATATTTTACTGGTCGGTAGTGGCATTATTCCAAGAAACTTGTTTCGTAAGCGTACCGATTTTTCAAAATCATATATTATTATTCCCACCCACAAAAGTTATATCGAAGCAGCCAGTCTTTATACCAGTATCCCTTTCCTTTTTAAAACACTGGGCAAAAAAGAATTGGAAAAAGTTCCTCTTTACGGTCTGATTTTTAAGACGGTCTGTATCAGTGTCGACCGCAGTTCACTCAGTGCGAGGGCTCTGAGCTTCAGAAAAATAAAAAATGAATTGGGAGAAGGGATGTCAGTGACAATCTTTCCGGAGGGCACTTTTGAAGATCAGCCTCATCATCAGCTTTTACCTTTTCAGGATGGGTGTTTTACGCTGGCCATTATGGAGCAAACCGATTTACTGCCTGTCATTTATCCGGATTCCTGTGCACGCATGCATCCTTCAAAATTTACGCAGATTACGCCGGGTATGAATCGTGCCGTATTTCTGCCTCCCGTTTCTGTTCAAGGATTTCAAAAAAAAGATCTGCCGCATTTAAAGCGCTATACCCAGCATTTTATGCAAAGTTGTTTCGATCACCTTGTAAGCAGTGGTGCAGGCAGTGTTTATGATTTTGCCCTTAATTATCAGAAAAATAATCCAATTTTACCTCATTGAAATGAAATTTGCAGATGTAATATTACCCCTTGCTGTAGCCAATACCTACACTTTTGGCGTGCCATTGGAATTGCAGTCGTTGGCTATGGTAGGCTGCAGGGTAGAAGTGCAGTTTGGCAAAAGGAAAATATACAGCGGCATTATTCATCGGCTGCACGATCATAAACCTGAAATGTACGAAGTAAAACCAATCCGTTCATTACTCGATGAAGGGCCCATCGTAACTGAAAGCCAGATCAAATACTGGCAATGGATCGCATCTTACTATATGTGTACCATCGGCGAAGTGATGAGTGCAGCCTTACCAGCCTATATGAAACTGGAAAGCGAAACTTATCTGGTTTTGAACGATGACGTGCAGATTGACCATCAGGTGCTGACTGATGATGAATTTATGGTACTGCAGGCTTTGCAGATTAGAAAGGAAAAGAAAGATCACAAAGACAAAAAGTAAGCGATTTTAATACAAAACCGCTACCTCCTTTCTCTCCGGAATGAGTGGCACCAAAGATTTCTGTGATTTTTGAACAGCAGGCATTTCAATGACAGAAACATTCGCTGAGCTGGAAATCAGTTGCAGGTTGGCCAGTGAAATTACCCCTGTCAGGTAATGACCCGAATCGCCTGAAAAGACTGCTGAAATATGTGTAAACAAACTTTTGTCTATCCTCGCTTCTCCCTTCCAGCTTACGTAAACTGATATGTTATAGTCTGTCTCTAATTCCGGCCCTGTCTGATTATCTGATTTTTTATATTCATAGCGGTAACCATAGTTCAAAGCGCTGATATCACTGAGTACCGCCGAAGCAGTGGGATAGCGGCCGGCCCCTTTACCATATAAAAATTGTTCATCAGCCAGCATTGAGCCGATCAGAATTCCGTTATATTCATTGTGAACATGACTCAACTGACTATGCGGCTGAATAAATTGCGGCAGCACATACGCAACAATTTTCTGTTGCTTGCTGAAAAAGGCTTTTGCAAGTAATTTAACCGACAAGCCCTTTTCGCGGGCATAGTTGATATCTTCGCCGCTGATACCGGTAATTCCTTTTCTGAATATTTGTGCCGGTTTCACATGTAGTCCAAAAGTATGTTTCAACAATAAGGTGAGCTTATTTTGAGCATCAAAACCCTCTACATCCAGCGCGGGATCGCTTTCAGCAAAACCTGCCTGCTGTGCGGCCAGCAGCGCTTCTGCGTATGGAATTTGCCGGTCGCACATAGCAGTCAAGATGAAATTGGTAGAGCCATTGACAATGCCGCTGATACTTTGCAGCAAATCGTTATTGTAATATTCTTCAAGATTGCGGAGTATCGGTATGCTGCCACAAACCGCTGCCTCGTACAACAGCGAAACCTTGTGTTTGCGTTGCAACATAATGAGTTCGGTTAAATGAAACGCCAGCATCTTCTTATTTGCTGTCACCACATTTTTACCCCTGGTTATACTTTGTCTCACTATTTCAAAAGCTGCGTCGGCGTCATCAATAAGCTCAACAACCGTATCAATTTCAGGATCATCAATGATGGTTTTCAGATCGGTCGTAAATAAATTTTCAGGTGCATTTCTGTTTTTATGTGCCTGTTTTACGCCGATCTTTTTTATGCAGACCTGCAAGCCCGGGGTTTGATGAATCACGTGGTAAACGCCTTCGCCAACTACGCCGAAACCAATCAGCCCGATATTTTTAATTTGAATCATTTTTCTGTATTTTTTTAAAAGTTAATTTTCTGGATGTTACACCCTGCATGGCTTTCGGCCTGTGCAACTATTCAGGTGAGTTATAGTCAGCTACTTAACCGTTTGCTGTTTTTAATGCTGAAACGTTCACTGCGTTGCTACAGCCTGCTTCAACTGCTGCAAATGGGCAAAGGTCGACTGCAGATCTACGATCAGATCGTCGGCTTCTTCGATACCACATGAAAGTCTGATCAGTGAATCCCTGACTCCGGAAGCAATCCTTTTTTCCTGAGGAATTGATTTATGGGTCATGAGTGCCGGCTGACAGATTAAACTTTTTACCCCTCCCAGACTTTCGGCCAGTTTAAATAATTTGGTACTACTAACAAATAAAGTGGCTGCTTCAAGGGTATCTGTGGCAAGGCTGAATGAAAGCACTCCGCCATATAAATGCCCCTGTTGCTGTGTCGCAATCGCATGATTTTTATGTGACGACAGCCCGGGATAATACACTTTGGCTACTTCCGGCTGAACCTCTAAAAATGAGGCGATCCTGAACGCATTGCTGCATTGCTTTGGCACCCGCAAAGCCAGTGTTTCTATGCCACGTATCAGCAGCCAGCAGTCCTGTGGACCGAGTATACCACCGGAGGCATTCTGTATGAATTTAATTTTATCGGCCAGTGTTTCATCTTTTACAATCACCAGTCCTGCTACCAGATCGCTGTGTCCGCCAAGGTATTTTGTGCCGCTATGAATCACAATATCGGCACCCAGCACCAGTGGTTTTTGTATGAGAGGCGATGCAAAGGTGTTATCAACTACCAGCCAGGCGTTGCAGGATGCTGCAATTTTTGAAATGGTGCGGATGTCACTGATTTTTAGGGTTGGATTGGTGGGTGTTTCGAGCCAGATCAGCTTTGTTTTTTCATTGACAAAATCAATGATATTTTCAGCCCGGGTCGTATCCACATAGTGAACCCGGATACCGAATTTTTCGTAAATATGTGTAAACAGTCTGAAGGCTCCGCCATAAATATCATCTACGGCAATGATCTCATCACCGGTAGATAACAGCTTTAAAACGGCATCGATTGCGGCAAGACCTGTTGCAAATGCAAAAGAAGCGTACCCATTTTCTAAACCGGAAACCAGTTTTTCAAGCACGGCCCTTGTTGGGTTATTGCTTCTGGCATAATCGTAGCCTTTATTGATGCCCGGTGCTTCCTGCACAAAGGTGGCTGTTTGATAAATGGGGGTGGAAATAGAACCGGTTAAGGGATCTACCGGTATGCTGTGAATAATTTGTGTGTTGTTGCTCATTGTAATGTCTTTTTTTTTGATGAAGAATATTTTGCGTCAAAAAAACAGGCCCGAGATGAATCTAGTTTGCCTGACAGTCTGTCGACTTTCGCTGGCAAAAAGAATATTCTATCGGCTTATACCGTTGCAGTATTTAAACAAACAAATTGTTTAAAAATAACGATGGCATCATATCATTACGGGTATCAGTTCAGAGCATAAAAAAACTCTTCCCTGACAGTGAGAAGAGTTGTAAATATGTTTAAAGTGCACTTTTAAATGTATTCATTTTCTATTCTTACTATCTGTCTCATTATTACTAATGAGCTGGAGTTGGCACCTTATCACGGGGTTAGCGTAACAGGTTGTCAAGGTTTCATCGGGCCATTCCCTCTACCTTTCTTGATAATATTTTTTTGAAGAACTGCGGCAAAGATAAATGTACAGATCGCAGATTTGCAAATTTATTTTTTTTAATATAAAAAGGGACTACTTTTCAGCAGTCCCTCTATTTCACTTTATTATCGGATCATTACTGTTTTGTAAATTTTGAATATTGTGCCTTTCCTTTACTGTCCGTCATTTTTATGAGATACATATTTACGGGCAGGGAAGAAATACTGATGCCCTGACGTCCTGTTACATCACCTGACATAACGCGGCTTCCGCTCATCGAATAGATTTCATATTGCATTTTAGCGGCTTTTTCATCGTTGATAAACAAGAGGTCTGTTGCCGGATTCGGATACACTTTATTGATAGCTGCTTTAGTGATGTCATTTACACCGGCAGGCGCTGCACCAAAAGTTACCGACAACATATCGGCTGTAACTTTATTTATATTTTCCATGCTGGAGAAACTGTCGACACAACCGCCACCCATCAGTACCAAAATAATGTTATAAGTACCTGCTGTTGCATAAGTATGCGAGGGATTCGCACCGGTGTCTACATTGCCGTCACCCCAATACCATGTATAGGTTGACACTCCATTGGGAATACTGGTATTTACGCCGATGTAGGTGTGAGGAGCATTGAGGGTATCTTCATAAATGTAGAAATTTGCCAGACATTGCCCTTGCATTTTGATTGCCGAAAATGCAAACAGCATCATAAATAGAATTTTTGTTCTCATAATAAATCGTGTTTTTATTTTTAAAATTGTTTCAGTTGCAAGGACGGCGACAATTCTTTAAACGTTTGCCATTTGTTAATATTGGGTTCATTTTCAAGGTGAACGATGTATATTTTGCGGTCAAACAGACAATAATAACAGCCTTTCTGCGTTGTTCAAATCAAAAAGTGCCCGGTTTTCCCATAGTTAATCTTCACTCAGCACGATTACGTAATCGGAAGCCGAAAAACGAACGTTGCTGTTTTTGCCGGGGTTGATCTTTACTCCAAAATTCTGGTCAATATCGTCGCTGAAGGCCGTATACCGGTAGCCGATGGCCGTTTCGTTTAAGGCTGCTGCATTGGCTACGATGGTATTGTAATCTACTTCTTTGCCAAGTTGCACATACCTCGACGCCGGTTTCAAATAAATTTCCGAACCTTCAGACCTGAACAGTTCATCATACACTTTTTTCAGTGTTCTGTTTTCACTCAACTGACTGAGCAGTAAACTGACCAGATTGTCGCCCACAATGAAGTCATCTGCTTTTGCAACTACACCCAGTTCTCTGTTTTTGAGATCCAGCATTTCGGTCACAATGTTAAAATCCTGGTCGTACTGCTCACAAATATTACGCAGATGCAAGAGGCAGATCAGTGTTTTGGCGTCGCTTTCCTGAATCTCCAGGTATTTATAACTAAGCACGATTATATTGCTGAAGTTGCCCACATTCAGTGATACCAGTGTTTTTTTATCACTGA
>JADYYU010000373.1 GCA_020853515.1 Chitinophagaceae bacterium
ATGATGTCATTGCCGTAAACTCTTCATCATTCGCTGGGATGTGATCTTCGAGATAATTTACTTTGGCTTTAAAGTAGGGCTCGTCAGAAACCCATTCGGTAATTTTAAACCGGATGCGGCCTCTGATAAAAACGGTGGTACTATTGTCAGGCATTCTGATCTGCTTGATAATTTCGGCCACAGTGCCCACTGTATTGATTTCGTCAAATCCGGGGTCGTCGTTTGAGGAGTCTTTTTGTGAAATTACGCCGATATATTTTCCGGCTTTTTCTGCGTCGCGTAATGCCTTGATTGACTTTTCACGCGATACGGTGATCGGCAAAACGACGTTTGGAAACAGCACCATATTTCGGATCGGCAGAATGATGATTTCTGCGGGTAATTTTTTTTTGTCCTCATCGCTCATCTCATCTTCGGTAAGCGGAACAATTGGCATAATATCCATTTCTTCCTGGCTTTCTGCGTAAATCTGTCGTTCAAATTGCATAGGGTTGTTTCATTTTGTCAGTTAATATTATAAAACTAAGCCTTTTTATACCAAAGACTCCTATTTATCAATCGCTGTGCCAAGGAAAGAGAAAAAACGGCAGATTACTTATTGAGTGAAAATCCGATACGACTCATCTGCCTGAATCTGTAACATGCAAAGACCATTTTTTGTAATTGCTTTTTGATAAGCACATGCCTGCAGAAAGGCAGTTTGCGCCGGGTTGTATATGAGATCGAACGCGATATGCGCATCGGTAACAAACTGATAGGGGAGGTCGGGGCGCTCGTGCACATTCGGAAACATGCCCAATGGCGTGGTATTGATAAGCAGTTTACATTCATCAAGCAGTCTGGCGTCAATATCCTGATACCTTATTGTAAAAGGGGTATGTCTGCGGGTAACGGTGTAAAACGAAATGCCCTGTTGCTGAAGGCAAAAAGAAACTGCTTTTGCGGCACCACCATTTCCCAGCACTAAAGCCTTGTAATTCCGGTCGGCCGGTAAGGTGTTCAGAAAGCCTTGTTGAAATCCGACAATGTCTGTATTAAATCCCTTTAAAAATCCGTTTCGAATCTGTATACAATTCACCGCACCGGCCAGTTTTGCTGTTTCCTCGATGGCATCTAAATAGGGAATTATTTTTTCTTTGTAAGGAATGGTTACATTCAGTCCGGCCAGATGCTGATCAGCAATCAGAGTCCTTAAATGATCGAGATTTTCAACGGGATAATTTTTATAACAGGCTGCTGTATTTTCTGCTTCAAACTTTTCGCTGAAGTATTTTTCAGAAAAGGAATGAGACAATGGGAAACCGATCAGGCCATATCGCAGCATGGGGGGCTGATTATTTGTCGAGATAAAATTCAAATGTATCTCCCCGCAGACCAATTCGGGTTGCTTCAAGCGGTATCAGTTCATTCGGAGCAATATTGCCAAGATTTACATTGCATCCGCAAAGTTCGAGAAAATAAACCTGCTGTGCTTTTTGAGGAGCTTCCCAGATTATTTTGTCCTGCGGAATTTGGGTCAGAATTTCCTGCACCAATCCTTCTCTTACTTCACCGCTGCTTCTGTAAATTCCTACATTACCGGCTTCCCGGGCTTCAGCAATCACATATTCACTGCCTGCTTCCAGTTCAGCTTTCATCAGTTCAATCCATTTATAAGGAGGAATAATATGCGCGGCATCTTTACTGCCAACTTCACTCAGTACCGTTACATGTTTTGCCAGTTTTTCAATATAACCGCATTTTTCACTATGGGGAATATTGATAGATCCATCGGAAACTTCAACGTACTTCAAGCCATAATCAGTCACCATTTGTAAGTATTCATCAAAACAATTTCTGATAAGGAAGGCTTCAAATAAGGTACCACCCAGGTAAACCGGAATATTGTTTTCAGCATACACCGCTAATTTCTCGCGCAGCTTAGGCGTTACCATTGACGTTCCAAAACCCAGTTTCACAAGGTCTACATAAGGCTCGGCAACAGAAATGAAATTAATGGATTCCTGAATGCTCATTCCTTTGTCCATTACCATAGTGATGCCATTGGTTCGGGGCTTTTGTGTTCGAAGAGGTATTTGTGGCAAGTTGTAATTCATGGCACAAATGTATCATGCAAGTTTTGTATTTTATCTAAAAATATTGTGAATACAAGTATGTCCGGGTCCCGATAAGACACCCGATCAGGCACTTAACCGCAAGTGCAACAGTTCTTTTCAGGGATATATTAAAGATGGCCAGGTGTCTTTTTTGTAAAAATCAGGTTGAACCTGTTCGAAGTGATGTGCGAAATGCTGACAACCGATCACCGTGAAGGCTATTTTTCTGCTTTAAAATGCCAGATCGTGCCCGTTCCGAGGATATTGTTTATAAAATGTGGCATTTACATGACAATAAATTTTTTATGCCTTGTGAATAAATTGTAATTTTACGCAAATTTAAAACAGAGCAAAATGAGAAAAATACTACTACTAATTTTACTGACGGGTTTTATTTCTGAAAAGTTACTGGCACAATGTACGCCGGTCATTACCGGAAACCCCGGGGCCACTTCTGATTACATCAATAATTTCACTTTTGGCGCCATTTCTAATTTAAACAGCGGAGACAATGCTGCTGACTATGCCCTTTATCCGCAAACAGGTAACTACACACAGTCTCTCAGTTATCCGTTTACGATACAAACCGGCAGTCCGACCTGGGGGCAGGGTCTTGGCATGTGGATAGATTTCAACGGAAATAATTCATTTCTGGATTTAGGTGAATTTGTATGGTCTTCACCCACTGCAGCTAATACATCCGCTAATATTCTCTCTGGTAATATTACCATTCCGGTGGCAGCGGTACCCGGTGTAAGAAGAATGCGCATCGCCTGCAAATTCAACAATCTGGTTGTAGCTGCTGACGAATGTGGATTTAACGGGTTTGGTGAGTATGAAGATTATAACATTACAATTGTTGCGAACGTCGCCTGTTCCGGAACCCCTGTTGGTGGTACTGCATCCGTTGCTCCTGTAAATCCTTGTCCCGGAATACCGGTGACTTTAAATCTTGCCGGACAAACGCTGGCTGGTGGCCTGGCTTATCAATGGGTAGTTTCTCCTACCGGATTGCCAGGCAGCTTCACAACTTTGCCGGGTGCAACTACGATTCCTTATACTTATATTCCGGCTGCCGGAAGTACAAATTACTACCGTTGTATAGTAACCTGTACTAATCCAGGTGGCGGTTTCGATACTTCGATTGTTTCATCGTCCTGCACGGTGCAGCCCTGGAGTCCTACCAACAACTGCTGGTGTGTGCCCACCTATGCGAGCGGTGGAGCTTCGGATAATGTTGCAATTGTATCTTTTGGAGCCATGACCAATAATACGGTGGCGGCAGCTAATCCTGCTCCATTTTGGGTAGACTACACACCCCAGCAGGTAGCCAATGCCATTCCGACACCGATTATTTATATTGGTTTGGCTTCTAATCTGACAGTGACGCACGGTGCAG
>JADYYU010000374.1 GCA_020853515.1 Chitinophagaceae bacterium
GCGGACATGGCCATACGTTTCCCGGAGCAACCCTGCCTTTCGGCGCCTGTCAGGTGAGTCCTGATACACGACTTGAAGGCTGGGACGGCTGCAGCGGCTATCATTACAGCGACTCCGTTATTTATGGATTTAGTCATACCCACTTAAGTGTCACAGGCTGCAGCGATTACGGTGACATTTTATTAATGCCCGTTACCCAGGAAATGCCTCTTGACAATTACCAATATGCCTCGCACTTTTCGCATAGCAATGAAAAAGCAACAGCCGGACATTATCAGGTATATTTAGAAGATTCAAAAGTAAATGCAGAACTGACCAGCACCTTGCATGGGGCTTTGCATCAATATCACTTTCCGGTTGGCAGCGAAATGTATGTGGTACTCGATTTAAAACACCGCGATGAAGTACTTGATTGTAAAATGGAAAAAGTAGATGATTATACCATTCGCGGTTACCGTATTTCCAAAGCCTGGGCGAAAAAACAACAGGTCTTTTTTGAAATTACTTTTTCACGGCCGATTGAAGGTATACTTTATGATGCCGAACAAAAAGGAAGCAACACTACATTTATTCATACTGAAAAATCAAAGCACTGCATCATTCATTTTGAAAAACCAGCGAAATATGAGTCCTCTTCTTTTCCGGCATTACTGGCAAAAGTGGCCATCAGCGGGGTAGATGAAGAAGGGGCCCATAAAAATCTGCAAGCAGAGCTGACAGACTGGGATTTTGAAAAATATGTGAAACAAGCCCGGCAGGCATGGAACAAGGAACTTTCAAAAATTGTAATCAGAGAAACAGAAGACCGCATGCTCAGCACCAATCGTGCAAGGCAAAAACAAATTGATAATCAGAAAGTGATTATTTACACGGCCTTATACCACTGCATGATTCACCCGTCATTATACAGTGATGTTGATGGCCGCTATCGCGGTCGCGATGATAAAATTCACAGTACTGAAGGTCGCTTTGATTACTATACCGTATTTAGTTTATGGGACACTTACCGCGGACTTCATCCTTTGCTCAGCATCATAGATACCAAACGTACCGGAGATTTTATCAATACATTTATAAAGCAATACGAACAGAGCGGACGACTGCCTGTGTGGGAACTCAGCAGCAATGAAACCAACTGTATGATCGGTTATCATGTGGTGAGTGTGATCTGGGATGCCTACAATAAAGGGATCCGAAATTTTGACGCTGAAAAAGCCTATGAAGCCATGACACATATCGCCACCCGCTATGACGACTATGAAGGGGAAGGACTTGAAATGAAATTAAAAGACCGCGCCCGAGAAGGAGCTGCAGATGCTGATGCACTGGAAAGTTATTGCAAGTATGGCTATGTACGTTCAGATGATTCACATGAAATTGTAAGCAAAACGCTGGAGTATGCTTATGACGACTGGTGTATTGCACGCATGGCAAAGGCGCTGGGTAAACAAAAAGATGCTGAATACTATACAGAGCGCAGTCACAACTGGATAAATGTGTTTGATCCTGCAACAGGATTTATGCGTGCCAGAAAAAACGGCTGCTTGTATGTACCATTTTCACCCTATACCGTAGATAATAATTATACTGAGGCTAATAGCTGGCATTATAGTTTTAATGTGCCGCATCATATTCAACAAATGATCGCTGCACAGGGTGGTGCGGGAGGTTTCGAAAAAAAACTGGATGATCTGTTCAGTGCTTCTGAAAAAACAGCAGGCCGCGAACAGGCTGATATTACAGGGCTCATCGGACAGTATGCACATGGCAACGAACCCAGTCATCATATCGCATACTTATACAACCACTGTCAGGCTCCGCAAAAAAAAGAACGGATCGTTTTTTCAATCATTGACAGTTTGTATCGCAACGAGCCTGACGGCCTTTCGGGCAATGAAGATTGCGGACAGATGAGTGCCTGGTTTGTGTTATCGTCCATTGGTTTGTATCCTGACTGTCCGGGCGACGAAAAAATGTTCATTAACAACCCCTGGTTTGATGTTGTAAAAGTAAGCAATGAACAGTCGCAGCATTTTTGGGTAGTACGAAAAGCGCCGGCGATGAACAAAGCGCAAAAAATCCATTTTACCTGGGATCAAATTGAAAACGATACCCTCAGTACCGATATGAAGGTACTGATGGCCGACGATGCAAGTGCCGAAGAAACACAAAATGAAAATGTGGCCGCATCACCCACAGCCCCTTATGTGGTTTCAGATGCTACCCGTTCGTTCAAAGATTCTGCCCTGATCGGTTTTAATTCTTATGAAATGCTGCACAACTACCATATCATCGGCACAACGCAGACAGACAGGCAATATAAAATTTACTACTCCTTCGAAAATGGCCGCCACAAAAAGTTGTATGAAAAACCATTCCATATTTACAATGATGAAACGATCTGCTTTTATGCTGAAAACAGCTCAGGTTCATCCGGCATGCAATCAGCTACATTCTCAAAAATATCGGGTCAGCGTAAGATCATACTGCACAGCGAATATAACCCCTCATACAGTGCCGGTGGTGCCGACGCATTGATGGATGGCATATATGGCAAACTCAACTGGCGGGCAGGCGACTGGCAGGGTTATCAGGGGCAGAACGTGGAAGTGATCATGGCCTTTGAGCAGGCAAAAGAAATCAGCAGCATCGCTGCAAATTTTCTGGAAGATCAGAATTCATGGATCTTTTATCCCAGGGAAGTGTCCTTTTACGTGAGTAATGACTCTGTACACTGGAATTTAGTAGAAAGTATTTCCACTCATAAATCTGATCATGCAGAACAAACTTCAATCAGTAAATTTCAGACAGCAAAAAATACGCCGATTCCAAATTCAAAATATGTAAAAATGATCGCTCAGAACTTTGGGCCGATGCCGCAGTGGCATGAAGGTCGTGGAAATCCGACTTTTATTTTCGTTGACGAACTGGAGGTGGAATAATCGATTTAAAAATTTGAAGATTATGTCCGTGGTGTAAATTTATTAATTTGTCCCATTATCAAAATTTGCATTATCGCAGATCGATCACTTCAACCTTAGGATATTTTTTAGCATTGAATGCAAACATGGCATCCACTAAAGCAGGGTTAGGTGTGTAAGCGCTCACGGTGTACGAATAGACATTGCCATTTTTTTCGTACATTTTACCGCCTGCAACCACACTGCTGGCCTTGTCTATCATGAGTTCCACTTTAGTATATTGCTTGCTTTTGTTAGTGGGGGTCAGATGAATCACATCTACTTTTTTACCGCCAATTGTTTGTTCACCGACATACTTGTAGCTATATTCCTTATCGTAAAAATTAGTGAATAATTTAGAAGGAGTAAATGAATTTTCTTTCGGATCAAAACTGGTGATCTGCACTTCATTGCTTTCTTTCATATAAGTCCAGATGGTTTTGCTATCGCAATAAATTTCCTGACCGGACAAAGTGATGTAATACTTATCGCCTTTCATGTGCACGGTTCCTTTTTTGGTTTGTGGTTTGGCTCCTTTAGCACCTGAAATCGTAATGGAGAAATTGGCTTTGAGCGATTGTAGTGATTTTACTTTTTTACTGACATTATCGAGAATGGCTTTTGCTTTCGGGTCATTCTGCGCATGGGCGAAATTGGTGATGCAAAGTAATAATAAGGCTAAGATTGTTTTTGTCATCTGAAGGATTTTGTTTTTGCTTGTTTAGGAGTGCAAAGATTAATAAATATTTGCAAATAGCTTGTGAAGCGACAGCTTAGTTTGAATGTATTATGTTAATTCTTGCGAATCGTATAGTAAGCGCAGGTGGTAAGGAAGTTTCGGACAAAAGGTACAAGCCCGAACAACCAC
>JADYYU010000375.1 GCA_020853515.1 Chitinophagaceae bacterium
CATTGCAAATCTTATGGGACGGAGATGATATCGGTGCTAAAGAATTTGGTTCGCAGGATCTGGTGGTGAAAGCACTGGGCGATTACAATATTGTAAAATCAAAAGTGACAGATGAAGATGAGCAACACCTTGAACTTGAGTTTAGCGAACCACTACTTGCAAACCAAAATCTGAATGGAATTATCACTGTTACTGAAACAGACAATCTGAGTTTCGCCATAGAAGGCAATTTGCTCAAAATATTTTTGAAAGACAGAATCATCGGTACCCGTACGCTGAAAGTAGGTACCGGAATCAAAAATTGCAAAGGATACAAAATGAAAACTGCCTACAGCGAAGACCTTGAATTTTTTGCCGCCAAACCATCACTGCGTTTAGTTGGTAATGGATGTATACTACCCAATTCACAAGGACTGATCTTTCCTTTCGAAACTGTCAATCTAAAATCAGTAGATGTGCGCATCATCAAAATATTTGAAAACAATATTCATCAGTTTCTGCAAGTCAATGAACTGAATGGAAGCGATGGGCTGATGCGTGTGGGCAAAATAGTTGCTGAAAAAAAACTAAATCTCAACTATAGTAAAAAAGATCTGTCGCAATGGAATGAGCATGTGATCGATCTCAGTAAAATGATCAGTCCAGACCCCGGAAGCATATATCGCGTGTCGATCAAATTTGACAAAGAGGACGCGTTGTTTGCCTGCGACAGCAGCTTAGACAATGACCACGAAATAAATGAAGAAGCGGTAATTCAAGACGAAGCCATCAGCGAAACCGACAAAGAATGGGATGAAGATCACTGGAATGACAATTCATTTGACGATTATGAGACCTGGGAAGACTATGGAGACAACTATACACCCTGCGAAAACAGCTACTACCATGGTAAGGCCGTCAGCCGGAATATTCTGGCTTCAGATATCGGGCTGTTGTTTAAACTGGACGAAAATAAAATGTCGCATTCATTTGTAAGCAATATGATCACTACCGAACCGATGCCCAATACAAAAATTGAATTTTTTGATTACACCAAACAATTGATCGCCGGAGGAACTACTGATAAAGACGGTAAACTTGATCTGTTTCTTTCGCAAAAGCCATTCCTGATGGTTGCTAAAAATGGTAAGCAACGCGGTTACATGAAACTGCTGGATGCAAATGCAAATTCACTGAGCAAATTTAATATTGAAGGAGACATTGTAAAGAAAGGAATTAAGGGCTTTTTGTATGCTGAACGCGGTGTTTGGCGGCCGGGCGACAGTATGTATATTCAGTTTATACTTGAAGACAAACAACATCAGTTGCCCGATAATCATCCTGTCTCTTTCGAACTTTTTGACCCGCAAGGAAAAAGCGTGTATCAAACCACTACAAGTCACCATACAAATCATACGTACGACTTCCGTACAAGCACCCAGCAACAATCTCCCACCGGTAATTATGTCGCCATTGCGAAAGTTGGCAACCATGAATTTTCAAAATCATTCCATGTTGAAACTGTCAAACCTAACCGACTAAAAATAAATCTTGATTTGCCAAAAGTCATTTATGAAAATGGCCCGAACAATACGATTCCCTTACAGGCAAAGTGGCTGCATGGCGCAGATGCAAAAAACCTGACGGCGACCGTATATTCAACATTGTCTAATACCGAAACAAAATTTGATCAATACCCAGATTATGTGTTTGCGTCTCCTCTTAAAACATTTACGAGCAATGAAATTGTGGTGTTTGCCGGTCAGTTGAATGAAAACGGTCAGGCGGATATTCCATGCAGTTTAAAAATCGGAAATAATGCTCCAGGTATGCTGAAAGCGAATTTTGTTACGAAGGTATTTGAAGAAGGCGGCGATTTTAGTATTGATAAAAATACAGTCCTGTATTCACCCTTCAACCGGTATATCGGAATCAAAGTACCTCCATCAGATCAATACAATAGCTGCCTCGAAGTTAATAAAAATTACACCTTCAACATTGCAAGCGTTACCAATAAAGGCCTTCCCGACAATGGCGGAAAATTACATTTGAAAATCTACAGAATCGAATGGAGATGGTGGTACGAAACAAATGAGGACGATGCGTCAGCCTATTTATCTAAAACCAGCACTCTCGTGGTAAAAGATACGATACTAAAAACAAGTCAGGGAAAAACGTCCTTTACTTTTAAATCAGACCGCGAGAACTATGCAAGGTATATGATGATAGTAACCGATGAAGAAGGCGGACATGAAACAGGAAAGATCATCAGTTTCGATAATCCGTATTGGTCGGGTGCCAATAATAACAATACGGCTGAAAATGCAACAATGCTCAACTTTTCATGCGATAAAGAAAAATACAATAAAGGTGATCAGGTCAAAATGACGATCCCCTCGGCAAGTAATGGAAATGCTTTGATCAGTATCGAAACCGGCAACAAAGTCCTTCAGACTTACTGGACCAACACAAGTAAGGGAGAAACTAAATTTGAATTTACAGCCACCGAGCAAATGTGCCCGAATGTGTATATACATGTAACACTTTTACAGCCACATGCCAACACACTCAATGATTTGCCCATACGACTTTATGGTATTGTGCCCATAAAAGTAGACGATCAAAACACACACCTCCAACCCTCAATTGCTATGGCCGATGAAATAAGACCCGGCTCGAAAGCAAACATCACTGTCAAAGAAATGAATGGTAAAAAAATGACTTATACATTGGCAATTGTCGATGAAGGTCTGCTTGATCTGACACGTTTTAAAACCCCCGATGCATGGGAGGTATTTTATGCCAAAGAAGCACTGGGTGTAAAAACCTGGGATCTGTACGATCATGTGATCGGCGCTTTTGCAGGCAGATTAGATCATATGTTGAGTATCGGAGGTGACGGATCATACGACGGCAGTAATACGACCAAAGCAAACCGCTTTAAACCCATGGTAAAATTTGCCGGCCCGTTTACCCTCGAAGCAAATAAGCCGGCAACCCATCAGATCGACATCCCCAATTATGTGGGAAGTATTAAGGTGATGGTGGTAGCCCAAAACGAAGGCGCCTACGGCAAAACAGAAAAAGCGGTATCCGTTAAAAAGCCATTGATGCTTCTGGCAACTTTGCCCCGCGTGCTTTCTCCAACCGAGACGGTGAGTTTACCGGTCGATATTTTTGCCATGAAAGAAAATGTGAAAGATGTAAAAGTAGAAGTGGAAGCAAACGATCTGCTACAAATTGAAGGCAGTAAGCAACAAAATATTCACTTCAACAAAACCGGCGACGAAGTGATCAATTTTAAAATTAAAGTGGCTCACAAAACCGGCATCGCCAAAATTAAAATCAAAGCAACATGCGGAAGCGAAACAGCCTTTCAGGAACTTGAACTCGATATTCGCACTGCAAACCCTCCGATGGCCATTACTAAGGAGTTTGAATTAGCGGCTAATCAGAACCTCACCACAGACATTTTATTTAAAAACATAGAAGGAACCAACTCTGCCACCATCGAAATTTCCAGCTCACCTTCATTCAATATGGAAAAGCGATTGGGTTATCTGATTACCTATCCGCATGGTTGCATCGAGCAAACAACTTCCTCAGCCTTCCCTCAATTATATCTGGGTAGATTACAGGATTTAAATGACACACAGCAGACTCAGGTTAGCAATCATGTTAAGAGAGCGATACAACGTTTGAAATTATTTCAGACCACATCCGGCGGATTCTCCTATTGGCCGGGCGAGCAACAGGCCAGTGAGTATGGCAGTAACTATGCCGGACATTTTTTATTGGAAGCAGAAAAACTGGGCTATGCCATTCCTCCATATTTGAAATCGCAGTGGATAATATACCAGACACAACAGGCCAAAAACTGGAGCGCAGACAACGGACTCTATCCACGAGCTGAAAGTAATGAACTCATACAGACCTACCGATTATACACCCTGGCATTGAGCGGCCATCCTGAATTAGGTTGCATGAATAAAATGCGGGAAGAAAACAACTTATCAGCAACCGCATCGGCTGCACTCGCCCTTGCCTACCAGTGTATCGGACAAATAGAAACAGCAAAAAAATTAATACCGCAGATGAAAATGCAACTAACAAATTACCATGAATTATCGTATAGTTATGGATCTGCATTACGCGATAAGTCGATGATACTGCTTGCTTACAGTAAAATTTACGGGCCACTAAGCAATGAAAGTATGGCAAAAGAAATAGTTTCGGCATTAAACAAAGAAACCTGGATGAGCACGCAGGAAACTGCTTATGGTCTTATGTCTGTTTGCAGTTACTATGGCTTAAATACCACTCCGCAAATGAACATAATGTACCAGCTTAATCAATCCACTGCCATTCAAAAACAATCAAAGAAAATGATGTTGAAAATATCATTCAGCGAAAAAGATATTAAAAACGTGGCTTCTTTCAATCTCAAAAATAACAGCGCGTCCAAATTGTTTGTCAAAGTGATTACTAAAGGTGCGCCCTTGATGGGCGATACCACTGTAAGCAACCAACATATCAGTTTGCAATGTATTTATAAAAATATGAAAGGTGAACTGATCAATCCGGCCTTCATCAGGCAAGGAACCGATTTCTATGCAATTGTAACTGTCAAAAATACAGACAGGCACGGAACGTTTAAAGAGATGTGCCTTAATCAGTTATTTCCCGCCGGCTGGGAAATTCACAATAGCCGCTTATACGACGAAGCAGATGTCAGCACGGTGCGTTACCAGGATATCCGTGACGACAGGGTGTACTCCTACTTCGATTTAAAAGAAAATGAAAGCATGACTGTCAAATTGCTTTTAAATGCCACCTATCTGGGTCGGTTCTATATGCCGGCTGTTTACAGCGAAGCTATGTACGACAACAGCATACACGCCAATACGAAAGGAACCTGGGTGGAAGTGGTGAAGTAATTGAAAATTGACTAAGCTGACGCCGGGCAGGTTTGAAAAATTCAACCACTCTTTCACAACTCCTCCAGCATTTTCATCACTTCTGCTTTGCGTCGCGTAGAAACCGGTATCCGTGTATGATCCAGCATGAGTAATTCATCGTCGCCTTTGACAAACTCTTTGATATAGGCTGTATTCACCAGGTGAGACTGATGCACACGGTAAAAGCCTTGCGGCGACAGAAGATCTTCATAATCTTTCATAGTTCTGGTGACCAGCAATTTTCTACTTTCTTTAAAAAAGAACTCGGTGTAGTTGCCATTGCTCTCACAGCGTATAATATCGCTGATACCGACCACATGAATTTTTTCCTGGGTATTTAATGCCAGTTTCGTATGTGGCTTATGTTGATTTTTAAGATGCTCCCGGAGCAACTGATACTTTACGTTTTCATCTTTGTGCTGCGATCTGAACTTTTGAATAGCTGCTTTCAACTCATCCGGATCCACAGGTTTCAACAGGTAATCGATAGCAGAATACCGGAATGCCTTAATGGCATGCGCATCACTTGCAGTAATAAAAATAATTTTGAATTTGATATCAGGCAAAATATCCAGTAAATCAAAACCACTGCCATCCTGCATCTGAATATCAAGAAACAAAATATCAGGCTGTAAATTCCGGAGCAATTTAGCTCCTTCCACTACACCATTTGCCTCGCCGATCACTTCAATATCATGAACATAGGTATCCAGATCCTTTTTCAAAGTAACTCTCGCATGTTCGATATCATCTATTATAATTGCCCTGATCATTTTCTAATTTTACCTGATTGGAATTCTGACTTCCACTTTTGTTCCCGACGCATTACCGGTATCATCATACAGATCGGTAATAACAATATGCCCTGCCACGGATCCTTCATGCAACAAATTTAATCTTTCTTCTGTAACCGCCAAAGCGGTTGATTTATGAAATGCTTCCCGGCTTTGCTTATTGAGTTCTTCCGACTTCCTTCTGCCTACCCCATTGTCCGTAACGGTGCAAACTAAATAATGGGCCGCCTCCTTAAATTTAACTAAAATGAATCCCTGCTTACTCTGAAGATACTTCATCCCATGTTTGATCGCATTCTCCACAAAGGGCTGCAAAATCATCGGTGGAATTTTGATATAATCAGTCTCCAGCCCTTCCTGTAGTTCAATTTTATAATCGAAAGTATCACTGTTGCAAAACTTCTCTACCAGTAAATAATTTTCAAGCATCCTAATTTCGTCTTGTAGCGAAATAGTACTGCTGCGCGAATTATCAAGAATTTGCCGCATCAGCTTCGAAAACTTGGCAAGATAATACCGCGCATTTTGTTCGTTGTCAGTACCGATCTGCGACTGTATCGAATTGAGCGCGTTAAAAATAAAATGCGGATTCATCTGTAAACGCAATGCTTTGTGTTCAAGTTCGATCAGTTCCTTTTCAAGTATCAGTTTTTGTTGCTGTTCGCTGGCCTTTTGCTTTATACTTCTTTCCCTTTGTTTAAATACGATCCATACCCCGGCAACAAATGCCGCACTTCCTGCAATAATAAACCACCACTCAAACCAGAAGGGTTTACGAACGTAAATTTTTAGGGTCGCCGGAATTTTATTCCACACACCATTTTCATTGCACGACATCACTTTAAATATAAAATGCCCTGAAGGTATATTGCTGTAGGTAACAGTTCGCTGTGAACTAACAGGCGACCACTCTTCGTCAAATCCCTCCAGCTTCCATTTGTACCTTACGGCATCAGGGTTACTGAAATTGATGCCCATAAAATCAAAGCTTAAATGATTTTGATTATAAGGCAACTCAAGATATTGCACTGCATTCCAGTCGCCCACAAATTTTTTAAACTTTGTTTTGATCAGCGATATATAATACAAACGCACATCATTGATCACGGTGATCGCTTCATTTTCATTCTTTACCAAATTAGATGGATTGTATTTCGTCAGGCCGTTGATGGTGCCAAACCAAAAAGTACCGTCGCCATTGTCACAAACCGCATTTTGACAGGTTTCGATGCCTGTAAAGCCATCGCCCTTGCTATAATGCTTTACCTCACTGATACTTCTTTCCTTATTAAAAACCACATAATCAATACCGCTTTCGCTACCGACCAGCAGATTGCTTTTCGCATCAAATGCCATCAGATAAATATTATTTGAAGTCAGTTGATCCCTGAATGAATTTTCAACAACCATTTTTTCATCATAAATAGGGAGCGCAGCAATACCATCGCCGGCGGTTCCTACCCACAACACACCCAAACTATCTTCTGCGAAACTTCTGATCGCATCTGAGGGCATTCCATCTTTGGAATTAATGGCATCCGCAGAACCGATACATCCCACTCCTGCATTTTCGGTACCATACCAGATCCTGTTTCTTTTGTCGCAATGTAAAACGGTGATGCGATTTTGAAGGAGACCGCTGCCTTCGTTCAGGTTACTGATGACTAAATTATTACCCTTACTACTCTTCGTAGGTTCAATTTTATAGATACCATTGCCAGCAGCCGCTACCCACATGATTCCGTCGTGATCTTTTACGATACTTTTAATATACTGGCTTTGCAATTTGCCAATATTTTCGAATAGACTGTCATGATAAATATACAAGCCGAACCCATCGGTACCAAAATACAGATTACCGAAATTATCTTCACCAATCGCCTTTACTTTTACATCAGCAAAACCTTTTGAAGCATTGATGGTGCTGAAACCCGAATGATCTAAAACCGTCAAGCCTTTGTCAGCAGTTCCTATCCAGGTTCTGTTTTTGCTGTCTTTAAAAATACTGTAAACAAAATTACCACCCAGCCCATTGCCTTTATCGTAATGGGTAAACATTTTACCAAAATAATTACTGACACCACCACCCGAAGTTCCAAACCAAAAATTACCGCTGTGATCCTGCAGCATACAACGGACATGATTATTACTCAGGCCTTCCTGTTCGGTCAAAAAATTGTAGGTGTCGTTTTGCAGATCATACCCAATCACCCCATTGGTGAGTGTCGATATCCAGGCATGATTCTTTTTATCAAAATTAATATTCCATACTATACTGCTTTGAAGAGTGGCGTTTGATTTCAATTGCGTAAACTGTTCTCCGTCACCGGTAAAAACACCGGTACCATAAGTGCCGAGCCAGATGGTCCCCGTCCTGTCTTTTCGGATACAATTGATCTGCGGATATTGTTTATTGAGGGTAAATGTATAAGCAGTTCCGTTTTTATGCAGATTAAAAAGTCCATTGGCATTCGCATATAAAATAGTTTGCGGATTTAATACCAAAACAGTATTAATGACATGCTGATGATCATTCACCAATTGCGACATATTCACAAAACGCCTGCCGTCAAATTTCAACAAGCCCTCACTGCTCGAAATCCACAGATGACCTTCTCCGTCAAAATCAATTTCCTTCATATCTGCAGAAGTACTTTGTTCGGGAGAATAATTTTTGAACATGAGTCCATTATAAAAACTTAATCCATTATCGGTACCTATCCATAGGTTATGCTGAGAATCTTCGCGCAGGCAAAGAATATAATTATTTGCTAAACCATCTTTGGTGGTAAATGTTTTAAATGACAAACCATCAAAACGGGTTAAACCACCGCCCCGGGTACCAAGCCACAAATACCCCCTGCTATCCTGCAACATACAATAAACCTGTGATTGCGCGATGCCGTCCTTCACAGAATAATTGTGAAAATTGTATTGCTGAGCTGATAGAGTACAGCTTAAAAGTAAGAATAAAAGAAAAAGGCTTTGCTTCACTTTTCCAAAAATACTACACGCATAGCAAAAAATACAGCACGAATAATAAAGGAGTCGTAAGGACGCCGTCTGAGATTTTACTTTTAGACCGTGAAACGTATCTATGTCCATATCCGCAAAGCTTCAACCAAAAGAAAAGCTTTGTACACATTTCTTGCGGCTATTTTGGTTTGGTACCTTAATGCTTTGCCGGAGCGATTATTTGCCGAAGATTATGCCACAGTGCTTCTGGATAAAAATGATGAATTGCTGGGTGCAAAGATTGCAAAAGACGGGCAATGGCGCTTTCCGGAAAGCGACAGTATTCCGAAAAAATTTGAAACCTGTATCCTGCAATTTGAAGACCGGAACTTCTATTATCACTGCGGTATTAGCTTCAAAGGGATATGCCGGGCTGTCTATCAGAATATCAGACATCAGCAGGTTAAAAGCGGCGCGAGCACGATCACGATGCAAACTATCAGACTGATGCGAAAAAACCCTCCCCGCACGTTTAAAGAAAAAATTTTTGAAATGATCCTGGCAAGCAGACTCGAATGCCGTTACAGCAAAAAGGAGATACTCAATTTATATGCTTCACATGCTCCGTTTGGCAATAATGTGGTAGGACTCGAAAGCGCTTCATGGCGTTACTTTGGCAGAAGCAGCTACAAACTGAGTTGGGCTGAAAGTGCCACGCTGGCTGTATTACCCAATGCGCCCGGTTTGATTTATCCGGGTAAAAATCATGAGCGCTTACTCAAAAAAAGAAACCGGCTACTGCTCAGACTATTCGCTTCAGGCAATATCGATAGCAGTACCTACCGCTTAGCAATAGAGGAACCCTTGCCTGAAAAGCCCTTTCCCCTGCCGCAGATTGCGCCTCACCTTTTACAATACACAATTAAACATGGAC
>JADYYU010000376.1 GCA_020853515.1 Chitinophagaceae bacterium
TGATCACTGAATACTATACCGCTATGGGCAAACGCCCGGTAATGAGTATTGTACGTCAGAGTGCTACCGGTCATGCCACCAATATTATCGGCGGTCTGGCTATGGGGATGGAAAGTACTTTTTTACCCATTTTAGTATTAGCAGGTGGTATTTTCGGATCTTATCATTTTGCCGGTTTATATGGTGTGGCGATTGCTGCAGCAGGTATGATGGCTACAACCGCTATGCAGCTTGCTATTGATGCATTCGGACCCATTGCAGATAATGCAGGTGGTATTGCCGAAATGAGTGAATTACCGGCTGATGTGCGTGAAAAAACTGATATTCTGGATGCAGTGGGTAATACTACCGCAGCTACCGGTAAAGGATTTGCCATAGCGTCAGCGGCTTTAACGGCCCTGGCCCTCTTTGCTGCCTTTGTGGGTATAGCAGGTATCGATGGTATTGATATTTACAGAGCCGATGTACTGGCCGGTTTGTTTGTGGGTGCGATGATCCCTTTCATCTTTTCTTCCCTGGCGATCCGTGCTGTTGGACAGGCCGCTATGGCGATGGTAGAAGAAGTACGCCGTCAGTTCAGAGAGATTCCGGGTATTATGGAAGGAACCGGCAAACCGCAGTATGACAAATGTGTCGCTATCTCAACAGAAGCTTCTATCAAGAAAATGATGTTGCCGGGGGCTATTGCTATTATTTCTCCTTTGATCGTCGGTTTCACATTGGGGCCTGAAGTATTGGGCGGTTTTCTGGCAGGTGCCACGGTGAGCGGTGTACTGATGGGTATGTTTCAAAACAATGCCGGTGGCGCATGGGATAATGCCAAGAAATCTTTCGAAAAAGGTGTTGAAATAAACGGCGAGATCTATTACAAAAAATCTGAACCGCATAAAGCGTCTGTAACCGGTGATACCGTTGGTGATCCGTTTAAAGATACCTCAGGTCCTTCTATGAATATTCTGATCAAATTGATGAGTATCGTGAGTCTGGTAATTGCGCCTACCTTGGCCGGATTGCATGCAGACAGCATACAGGAGCATCGTATTCAAAGAATGCAAACCAGCATGGAAGCCTGTAAAAAAGCGGGTTGTACCGAAGAGCAATGTGCCAGTGTTATGAGCGGTTGCGCTGAAGGCAAAAGCGGTGAAAAGAAAGCCTGTTGCAGCAGCGAAGAAAGCGAAAGCAATGCGACACCTAAAGATTCAGTAAAAGTGGATGCAGGTACCACCACCACGACTACTACCACTGAGGAAACTCAAAAAGAAGAAATCAAAGAAACGGAAATTAAAAAGTAAACCGTTTTAGTCACCTTAAAAAAAAGCGACCGTTCAAATGAAGGGTCGCTTTTTTTTGTAAGATAGCAGAAATTATTTCTTTTCTGATCTTTTAAAAACCATTACAGCCTTTTCGTAAGAAAAAAACTGCAGGGTATTTTCGATGACACTGACTTTGTCGATCGCTATCATGTAATTAACAAATGTCTTTTCTCCCATAGCATCACAACTCATGCGGGTCATTACCATCGGCTGCTTAAAATAAAACTGATCTCCATTCATGGTATAATCACCACTCACATTATTACAACCCGCCATCCCCGAAAATTTCTGACGTTTAACATCAAAAGTCAGGTAAGGTAACTGCATCGGAAATAAGATTCTTCTGTTGGTAGACACATTGGTAAAGTAGTCGAATTCCCATTTGCCCTGAAGGTCATCCGGCGAAATATCCCTGACCGGATTCAGCGTGATTCCTACACTACCTGACTGTGCAGGTTTTTCAGCGGCAGGCTTTGAGACATTGCTTTCTGCTGTTTTTTTGTGCGACGCGCACTGCGTAAATAAAAGACCTGTGCTTAGCATTACACCGGTAAGACCAATAATTGATTTTTTCATAAAGTAAAAGTAAACTCAATCAGGCAAAAAATCAACTTCACTTAAAATAATAAAGGCTGGACTTTATTTTTTCAATCTGTAAAGGATGTACCTGCCATGGTTCAAATTATTGGCTGTGATGCCGTCATGCAGTGAAGGATTTCCTTAAGGCTGTATATTATTTTTTGAAGGTTGAAATGATCTGATTAGCTGTCTGCAAAATTTGCTCAACCTGCAGTTGCTGCATGCATTTAAAATGACCTTTGGGGCACTTGGCATAACCAATTTTACTACATGGCCTGCAGGAGAGTTTATTATTTTCGATGATGTGTAATAACGGCGCCACCGTACTTTTCAGATTGTTATACCCATAGTAAGGAAACATTCCGAAGGCAGGCACTGTATTGCCCCATATACTGATGACCGGCTTTTGAAAGGCTGCTGCGATATGCATCAGGCCGGTATCATGAGTCACCACAAACCGGGATTTTTTTACGATATGAGCGCTTTCATTTAAGCTGAATTTGCCGCAGGCATTGTAAATTTTCACGTCATCCATCTGGCGAATCTGTTCCCCGTTTTCGAAATCCTCTTTGCCACCCAGCAACACCATCGGAAAATCGAGCGCCTTGCAAAATTGTTTCCATTTTTCCACCGGCATTTTTTTTGTTTCGTGCTGCCCTCCGATCGCACAGGCTACAAAACCGAGTACATGACTGAAAGGAAGATCATCTTTCGAAATTTCATCTTCCTCGGCTACAAAGTAATCGAGTCCCTGACCGTCATTTTTGACACCCAACGGCCTGATACACTCAAAGTAACGGTCAACGATACTCTTATCGGGCATCAAATTTATTTTAAAGCTCGTCAGCATCCATTTGCTGAAATTCAGTTTCTTAAATGCAACCGTATTCACCCGGGAGTTAAATACTTGCCGCAGAATTGATTTTACATATGCAGTACGCAAATTGTGATGCAGGTCTACCACATAATGATAATTTTCTTTGATAAGCTCAAACAGCACCGGCTGCACATCATCAGTAATCGTAAAAATTTTGCTGATGTAAGGATTGCTTTTAATGACATCCCGGAATTTTTCCTTAGTCAGAAAGTGAATTTCCGCATTGGGAAGCTGCTGCTTTATACATCTTACCACGGGCGTGGTTAATACAATGTCGCCGATTGATGAAAAGCGTATAATGAGTACTTTCATTCAAAAAATTAAAGTTCAATAAAAGTAAAAGTAGCTAAAAGCGATTAATAATTCACCTTCACCGTAAAGGAATTATTATTCTGACCTAAGGGCATTTTTGCATTATCGCTTAATTTCAGCAATAATCCGCGCTTGCTATCACCTGCAGGCAATGGGGCCATGACTTCCGCTAGCAGGTAACGGCCATTTTGTGGATTCGTTATTTTTACCACACTACCGATGGCGGCCAGGTTGGTCATTACTAAGAATTTGCCACTCGTCATTCCACTGACAAAATAATTTGCTGCACCGCTTACGGCTCTTAGCAATGATAACGGTTTAATTTCATTCCTGATTGTTTGGTCAACCACTTCCGGTTCAACGGGTGGCATCTTTTCAGTAGAGGCTATAGCCATTTCTTTCTGATCTGCACTTCCTTTTTTCTTCTTATTTAAATTGGCGTAATACTGCGCATTTTGTCTGGCAGTTTGCTGCTGCTTCCTGCGTTGCTCGGGCGTCAGGGCCACTACTACAGGTTGTTTGGATTTGTCAGCATTTTTAGCCGCAGCCCTTTCAGCCTTTTTGATTTTACCCTGAGCCATATAATCCTCTTCAACAGGTTTTGTTTTCTTTACCTGATTATATTTTTTGGGTGCCACATAGTTTTTACCATTTACCAGCCTGTTTAAGGTACTGCCAATGCTTCGTTTTTCAGTTGCAGCCTGCGTTGAAGTGCTATTCTCCGCATTATCCTTCTCGCTTTCTTCTGGTTGAACTTTCTGCTTTTGCAGTGCCGGTATCCGTTGCACCGTTCTGTTGGGGTCATTCTTCACCAGTACCGGCTCGGAAGTACGGGTGATCGTAGCCTTTTTTTCTTTTACTTTCAGCCGATGTTTGACTTTCGACCAGAAATCCTCCTTTTTATTCAGCGATTCCTGATAAGCCGAAATTTGAGATTCATTGGGTGTAGTTTGTGCCTGCGCTTGTATATAAAAAATGCAGCAAAGCAGTAACAAGTAGTTCTTTTTCATGAGTGTAAGCAGCAACGTTAAGTAAGTAGGCTGCAAAATTACAGATATAATATTAAAATGGCAAAATGTTTTGACTCAAAATCCGATAATTAGACGGATAATAATTGTTGATACGATTGCCCAGATTTTTCAACCATCCAATGGCAAAATGCTGATAGCAAACCAGGTACCAGCCCTTTGCGGGTAGTTGCAGATCCAGTGTTTCTTTCCTCAGATAGGCTACGGTATCTTTCAAGTCGAGAGCTACTGTGCGTTCGCTGTAGATGCATTTTTTGTACAGTGCAAGCTCATGAGATGGTATGATCTCTTTCGGAAGTTGTTTGCCCAGTAAGATCCCTTTTTTAACAATTTTAAGCCGGCTGTTGAGAAATTGAAAAATGTCGCGATGTGCATGATGCATCGCAATCAGGTTCTCATTTTGCAAAAATGTAAAATAAGCCGCCTGATCAATAAACGCCGAAACATTTACGGGGCGCAGCATTTTAATGGGGACTTGCTTCAGTACTTCCTTCAATTGGCCATCCTTTTTCCGGAACATCGCAAGAAA
>JADYYU010000377.1 GCA_020853515.1 Chitinophagaceae bacterium
AAGCTTGCGTCTGTTTTGTTTGGTAGGCCTGCCCACTTTGCTGAGTCTCTTACCTGTATAAAAACTCGAAGCCAGAGCCTTATTTACCAGCACATCACTTTCCGGGGTGATATCGATATAATTTTTGACAGCCTCTTCGTACGACACCCGTTTATCAATGATGCCTGTCACTTTAATGACGGTTTTCTTTGCTTCGTTTTTAACCTCATATTCCTCATTGAGTAGCACGGCCTTTGAAGGTTTAACAGCTTCGCCTTTCCACTTTACCTTGCCGCTGTCGCAGGCCGCTGTAGCCAGACTTCTGGTTTTGAATAATCTGATGGCCCAGAGATATTTATCCATTCTTGTTTTAACTGCCGTCATGATCTTAAACTGATTTTCTGTTATCAATAAATTTTAGGGGCTTACGGTTTCCTGCCGGAAACTGCATGGCAATGATCTCGCTGGTGGAGTGATAATGAATGTTTGGTATGGTACGTAGGCGTGATTGAAGAAAGGGTTTTAATTTTATCTCACATTCATCGGCCGGAATATCGCTTGAAATATGCAGTATCAATTCTTCTGTGCCGATTGCGTTGTGGCAAACTTCCACCACATATTCTTTGATATTGGAAAAATGATTGAGCAGATCAAAAATGGTGGCTGGATAAAGGGTAGTCCCTTTTAATTTGATCATTTGGTTTTTACGCCCGGCGATCGGCCGGATCCGCTGCGTACTGCGGCCGCATGCACAGCGTGTTTGTTCAAAGCAGGAGATATCACCGGTTCTGAAACGGATCAGAGGCATGCCCTCAATTCCCAGAGTGGTAACCGTGATTTCGCCATACTGACCTGCTTCAAGGGGCTGGTCATGGTCGTCGAGAATTTCAACAATTACCAGTTCGGGCTGATGATGTCCACCTGCGCCTTCGCCGCATTCTGTAAAAGCGGTTTGCATTTCGGTGCTGGCATAGGTTGAGTACAATTGAATATTCCATTTTTCTGTAATCAATTTTGCCAGAGCATTCGGCTGCAATTTGTCATCACGGATATTTTCGCCAATGCATAGTACTTTTTTTACCGGCAGGCTGTTAATATCCACATGCTCTTTTTCGCAATATTCAATCAACTTTAATAAGAAGGAGGGGACTGCTACAAGTGCAGTAGATTGCAGTTTCAAAGCCGTGTCTATTTGCATCGGCGGTAATCCGGGCCCCGTCCTAACGATGGCAGCACCGGTCTTCTGTAAGCCACTGTAATAGGCCATACCGGCCATAAACTGCCGGTCGAGCGTAAGCATCAGTTGCACCACATCCTGATCGGTAAGGCCCATCAATTGAAAAGAAAGAGATTCGTTGTAAGCCAACCTGTCCAGATCATTGCGTGTCAGCGCGGCATATACCGGTGTTCCCATGGTGCCGGAGGTTGCGCTGTATTCTATGATTTGTTGCGGAGCTACGCAAATAAAATCGCGGTTAAATTGCTGCAGATCTGCTTTGGTAGTGCAGGGCAATAAACGGAGATCAGACAGCGTTTGGATCTGACTGATGTCGATTTGTTTTTGCCGAAAAATGTTCTGGTAAAAAGCAGAATGAGCCTGTACATATTGCAGTGTTTTTTTCAATGCGTTCAACTGAAAACTTTCCTGATTTGCGGTAGGTTCGTATTGCAGGTCAACTGTTTCCATATTTACTATTTAGGGGCATTCTTTTTCGATAAAGAAAACAAAAATACGGTTTCGATGGTTGTATAGACAATGTAAATAAACATCATAAAAAAGAGGTCAGCCTTGTGGACTTTTTTTCTTTCCAGTAAAATATAGATGCCTGCTGCAATAGCACAAAGTACAAACTTTAAAAAAGTAGAGCCCATTACGCCGTTGACAAACTGATGGGGACTTGCTTTGAGCGATGCACGGTACGAAATGATAAATGTAAACAAGGTGATAGCGGCCAGCAAAGTGGTTCCGATCATAATAATATGGCCTGTCAGCAGATTGTTTGCCTGCGTAAATAAGTATTCGCCTGTGAGCAGCGAAATAGTGAGTGTACCAAGAATCAGCAAGAATTTTTGAATCATTTTTTTTGTTTGGTTGAAGTGTCTTTCATTATTTTCCAAAGCAGGGCGATCAGCATCAGCAGGGGGAGCAGGATGAGCCCAACGGGAATACGCAGCCCTAAAACGCGATCGACCTGATATCCGATAAAAAAAGCCACGCCAAGCGTAGCTAATATCTGAGTGGCCAGACCAATATATTTATACTGATCAGGCGTGGGCATTTGCAGAAGCTGTGTTGGCGGTAGCCGGTTTTGGCATTTCGGCCTTGGCTGCAGGTTGCTGCGCAGCGTTGGCTGCCGCTCCCATTGTACAGTTTCCGTTAAATTTCACACCGCTCTCGATCACAATTTTACCTGTGTTAATATCACCATCAATGATGGCACTGCCTTTCAGCATAAGAATATCGGCAATTTTCAATTTTCCGGTTACATGACCTGATATGTCAGCATTTTGACAAATAATATCGCCTTCTACTTTACCGGAGGTGGTAATCTGCACTTTTCCTTTTGAGGTGATTGTGCCTTTTACGATACCTTCAATTTTAATATCGCCTTCTATTTTAATCTGACCGTCTACAATAGTGCCGTTTGCTATATTTGTCATATTACTGCTTGAAATGGGTGTTTGGGTGGGTTGTGTCTGCACGTTTTGCGGAGCCTTTGGCAGCGGTACCGGTGCCGGTGTGGGTTCCTGTCTATCCTTATTGGATGAAAAAATGGACATATTTATGTGTTTAAGGGATGATGAATAATTACAAAAGTATATTTTTTATTGGTTCTTCTTTATAAGTATGGAATCTTTTTTTTCAACACTTAAGGTATCTGTCCGTTGATTTTTCAAATAGTCGTAGCGAGACGCCCGGTCGATTTTATTTTCATTGCTCGCAGTAGCTGCTTTGATGGCATCTTCACTCAGCATGGTAGTATCCCTTGCAGTATCATAGCCGCCGTTCACTACTTTCAGCAGGTTATACACATAGCCCTCGCGCAGTTTGTTTACTTTTATCAGCGAGTCAGCCAGATTCTGCAGTTTGAAAAGTTCTTTTCTGTTGCTGTTTTGCTGTAATCCGGGTACATAATATTTTATAGGGGTAAAAAATATGATTAGCGAAAAGAAAATGAAAATACCGACAAAAAGGGAAGTCAGAAAAAGGTACACTGATTTTTTGGTTAGTTGAAACGAAAATGATTCTTCCATCGAGGCTGTATTCGTAATTGAAAGCCGGTAGGGCGCGTTAAGTTTTTTGAAAAAATGGCGCAGGATGGTGCTGACGGTACTTTTTGGCTGGGTCACATTGAAAGTTTTATGGTATTTTTACAATTATTTATTAATCTTTTAAGCCAAAATCAAAATAATTTTCTTTAATTTGAGTTAATATAAGACGTGAAAATAAAAACATTACTCCTTTATTTTGCTATTTTTAGTTTAACATTTCTGTTTGCCCACGAAAGCAAAGGTCAAAATATCTATAAAGATAACGATGTCGACAGTGCTGCCATTCAAAAAAGGATCAAACGCGAATATGAAGTGCGTGATAGCCTGATCAACGCCATGAGGATCAAAAAATCTCAAGATAGCATTGCCAGGATACAGGAGAAAATACGTATTCAGAAATACCGTGACAGTCTTGTACAAGCACGAATCGATAAAAGAATCAAAGATAGTACCGATCGAGCCCTTGCGAAACAAAAACTCATTGACGACCGGCGTATCAAAGACAGTCTCGACGTTGTCAGGCGGTTGCAACTAAAAGATAGTCTGGAACTCTTGGCCGCCAAGGCAGATAGTATCAGAAAAGAAGAGGCACGCGTCCGCGATAGCTTGAACCTGGCCCGTATCCGGCAACAGGATAGTATCGCTCAGTTGCGGAAACAGGAGGCCGACAGTATGAAAGCCGTGCGGCTGAAGCAGCAAAAGGAGCGTGATGAATGGAATAAGTATGTAAACAGTAAACATTATAAAGATAGTGTAGCCGTCAGAAAAAAAGAGTACACCGACAGCCTGAATGCAGTGCGCCTGGCTATTCAGGAAAAGCAACGGCAGGAGCGGGATCAATACAATGACAGCATTAAAATAGCCCGGCAGCATTACAACGACAGTGTGGTAACGGAACGAAACCGCATCAATGACAGTACCAAAATGGCCGTGCAGCAGCAAAATGAAAAGCTTAAAGCAGAACGGCTGCATTTTAAAGATAGTATGTTGGCTGCAAGAGATAAGCGGGTCGATAGTTTGGATATTGTGAAGAAGGAGCGCGACAAAAAACTGGGCGATAACAAAAAGCTGAGCGATGAAAAAAAGAAACTGGCCCTTGCCATAAAAATTCATGATGATAAACAGAAAGAATGGAGTAATGAAAAGTTACTTAAGCGAAAATGGAATCTGCCGCGCAAAATTTATCAGAATACCGTGACTCGTTATAATTATTATTACAATGCAAAGCGCAAATACGACGACGCCATTCAGCGAATTACCAAAAGCAATAAGGAAGATTACACCAGGCAGATATCGTTGCTACCTTATAACACGGAAAAGGACGGAAGCAGTATCTCGGCCGACATGGACACGGTAATCAAAAAGGCATCTTTCAGCACACAAATTCATGATCCACGCTCCAAGTGGTTTGATAATCTTTATTTCCTGATGGGGAAGGCTTCTTATGCAAAAAATGATTTTGAAGGCGCGATCACTACTTTTCAGTTTATTGCGAACGAGTATAAAGATAATAGCAAAGGCAGCAATAAAATGAAAGACGGAGAGCCCCTGAGCATAGCCACCATTGAAAACCGAAAGGGAATCCGCAAACTCAGGCATCATCCTATCCGAAACGACGCATTGCTATGGCTTGCCAAATCGTATATCGCTGCCGAGCAATACGGCAATGCACAATCACTACTTAGTACCTTGCAACGTGATAAGAATTTTCCGGAGAGAAAAAGAGCTGATTTGTTTCTCACGAAGGCCAATCTTGATCTGACACAAAGCAACACGGATACAGCGATACAGTCGCTCGAACTGGCGCTTAAACAAAAACTCAGCGATAAACAACGCACAAGAACTGAATTTTTATTAGGTCAGTTATATGCGCAAAAGAAAGATTTCGCAAAATCGTCAGAGCATTATAAGAAATCGATTGACGGTAAAAATGATCCGGAAATGGATTTTTATACCAAACTCAATATTGCAGTGAATGCCTCTAAAGGTGGGGGTGATAAGGCTTATGCAAAAGCTGAACTGGAGAAGATCATTGGTAATCCTAAATATGAAAAGTTTAAAAGTGAAGCACTGAATACTTTGGCCGCCATTGAAGCTGAAGAAGACATAGCGCGTGCGGCCGACTTGCTGAAAAAAAGTATTAAGAACACAGAAAATAAGGATTTGAAGCAGAAAGCAATTGCCTTTGCAGCGTTAGGGGGGATTTATTATAAGCTGTCAGAGTACGAAATGGCGAAGAATTCGTACGATAGCGCTGCTGTTTATGGCACCAATCCGCCGATAGAAAATATAGAAGAGGTAAACCTGCGCAAAACGGTATTGGGTGAAATAGTTACCTATCTTAAAACGATTCGCAAACAGGACAGCATGATCGCCCTCACGCAGAAAAGTGATAAGGAACAGCGGGCTGCTGCCAAACGAGAACTGGATAAATTAAAAAAGCAACAGGAACAGCAACCGGCTGCCAATGAATTGCAAGTGGTAAACCTGCAACCTTCAGGACCTGTGAAATCAAACTGGTATTTTTACAATAATAATCTGCTTCAAAAGGGTAGTACGGATTTTAAACAAAAATGGGGTAACCGTAAGCTGGAAGATAACTGGCGGAGGTCATCGGCCACTAATAATTATAATCTGGCAAATAATAATGATGAGGCCGAGGAGGAAGGAGATAAGGGGAGTGTAAATGGTGTTAACGTTGGCTCGTTGCTTGCACAGTTGCCGAAAACGCCGGCTCAGATGGATGCTGCGAATTTGAAAATTCAGGATGCCTACTATAATCTGGGTCTCACCTATTATTCACAACTGTCCGATCATATGAATGCTGTGAAATCTTTTGACACACTGATAAAAAGATATCCGAACACAAAGTATAAAGAACAAAGTTATTATGCCTTATACCTGAATTACGACAAGCTGAATCAAAAAGTTACTGCCCAAAAATATAAGAATCTGCTGATTGAAGAATTTGGTCAAAGCGAATTTGCACAACTGGCCAATAATCCTAATTACAGTGAGCAGTCAAAAAACAAATCAAAGAATATTTTTGAGCATTACGACCTTACCTACAAAACTTATAAAGAAGGTAAATACAGCGAGGCAATCAGTCGGGTAGCGTATGCAAAAGCAGCCTACAAGGAGCATCCAATACAGGCCAAGTATGCCCTTGTAGAGGCTGTTAGTGAGGCCGGACTGCACGACCTTTCAAAAAGTAAATCGATCCTGCAGGATATCATATCAAAGTATCCGAATACGGATGAACAAATACGCGCTCAGGAAATATTGAATTTAATGTTAGTGCAAGGCAGCAATGACAGCGGCGGCAACGCAGGGCCGATTGATGTAATCGTTCCGAATATGAATCAGTATAATGATAGTCTTGAAGCCAGTAAGGCTTTCAAAGAATTGCGTGACAATGACGGAAAGGGTGTTTTTGCAGTGGCCCCCAATGATGAACATTATGTATTGATTTTTGTAAAAAATGTAGATGGACGAACGATTGCGTTAAAAGCAGCCATGAGCGATTACAATTTACTGAAAAATAATATGCAGGAGTACACCACGGCACTAAATTTACTGACTGCACAACAAGGTATACTGACTATTCAGAAATTTTCAAACGGAACTTTTGCGAAAAAGTATCTGACCGATTTGAGCAAGGAAACTAATATTTTCACCCAACTCAAAAAGAATGAGTATGAACTCGCCATTGTAAGCGTTGCGAATTATGGTGAATTACTTCGCAGTCGGGACATTTTGGGTTATATGAAGTTTTATAAAAAGAATTATAAGTAGACCCCTGCATACACGACTGATTTTTTTGATGAACAAATCAGCATTGTATAATTGATCGTATTGTGTCAGCATATCCCTTCAATGCAGTGCTTATTTTGATTGATTTCAATTTCGTCCGCCACTTTTTTCCCATGGAGCATTTTTCCTAAAGGAGAAATATTTGAAATCGCGAGAATTGTTTGTCCATCTACCACTATTTTTGGCAAAGCTACCCCAAGCAAAAAGTAGCCGTGGTTGGTTTTAATCAGACTGCCTGTATTTACAACGTCATTATCTTGCAGTAAATCAATTTGCATAAAGCTTTTTCTGGCACTGATGGCATCCTGCATGTGTTTTGCAATACGGCTTTGTTCCATCTGCAGCATGGCCAGGGCGGTTTCGTGTTTGTCGCCGGCAGTACTTTTAGTTTCATTGAGTACCGACTCACGTAACTCATCTAAACTGTGTTGAAAAGCATCTATTTTCTCGTTGAGATTTTGCAGGAAGGATTGGTATATTTTTTGTTTAAATGAAGGTGTCATCATAATGATCAGGATGTGGTGTTGGATAAACAGGCGATGATGTTAGTTCGTTTATTTTGATTAGCTGACATGAATACAACTGATTATGCAAAAATAGCGGGCTATATTGAATTTATTGCATGTGATGAGGGTATAAGTGTATTTGGGGCAATCTTGAGGGCAACAGCCATCAGGTATAGTCGGCAGAAAAGTAAAAATACCCGAAATAATCCGGGTATTTTAATGTGAAATGCGGAAGGTTCTTTAAGCTTCATTCAGCGTGTAAGTCAGTGATATCTTGGTGTTTAGCAGTTTGGAAATGGGGCAGTTGCTTTTGGCATCATTCACCAGTTCTTCAAATTTTTCTGCGCTGATACCTTCCACCTTGGCTTTTAGTGTGAGATTAGAAGCGATGATTGTTCCTTCTTCAAAAACGATTTCGCAGGTGGTATGTATTTCCTTGGCTTCAAAAGAAGCAGCTTGTAAGTTAAAGGCCAGTTTCATGGAAAAGCATCCTGCGTGGGCTGCTGCTATCAGTTCTTCCGGATTTGTGCCGATGCCGTCTTCAAAGCGGCTTTTGGCGCCATATTGGGTTGCACTGAGTACGCCGCTTTGTGAACTTAAGGTGCCGTTTCCTTCTTTGCCTGTACCGCTCCAGATGGCGGTGCTATGTCTTTTAATTTGCATGTTGATTGATGATTTAGTGAATTGTAAAAGTAGGACTTGTTATTGAACGCCGCTTTAAATCCGGTCAGAAAAAAGAGTTAATTAAAAGGCAAGGTTCATGCCGTTGACAATACTGGGAAGACCGGTTTATGTTTTTCTTTAATGCTTCGTATTTGGCAGACGATGCTGTGACCCGGCGTTATCTTTAAAGATCTTAAATGCGCTGAAAGGAAATTTTCGGATGAGCAAAAGAAGCAGCATTGCGATGACAAATAGTGGCCATAAATTCAACAGGGTCGTAATAAGCAATGACAGGCCGTACCAACCGTTTTGCAAGGCTGTGGCGGCTCTTACGGTAAATGGAATCTGAAGATCGGGTGTGCGGGCGCTTATTTGTTGTATAGTATATTTTTTGCCCTTGAGCCTGATGTCAAACCATAAGTTTTTTGATTGGTAGTTCATTTTGGCATAGTCGGCTTTTCGTCTGATAAAACTTTCGTTGGTGGGTGCTTCAATTTGTTGAAGTCTGTCTTTCGTTGTTGTCTTTTTTTCTGCTGACAGTCGGGCATCTGTCAGCATGAGTTCTTTTTTTTCGGTGATCACTTCGGTCACGTCATTTTCGTCAAACATAAAATTCTCGATGCGGCCGTTCATTTTTAAAACGGCTGCGATAAATGGTTCGCCGTTTTGAGCCGGTACTCTGATTTTCATCATGGCCCCTGGTTGTATGGATGTAATCTGCAACAGAGAATCCTGTGATTGTTGCACTTCCTGTTGTAACTGCTTTTCATTTTGAAGCTCATAATGAAACACATGTCCCTGCATGTGATTGACAAGTTCCTGAAACTGTTGCACACTGCTCTCAACCTGATCTACGTCCAGGGTAATATCAGCGGTTTTGATAATGATTCTTTCCGCCGCATTATTGGTATCAGGTAAACTGGCAGTAGCTTCGCCATTAGCTTGTTCTTTAAAATTGAGTGGTCTGTTGTCTCCGCATGAAGCAAATAGAAGTGCAGCAATTAGAAGGGCTCCGCAAAATTTGAAGGATGATGGTTTCATAAAATAATTTTCTCATTAATGCTGTTTACACAGTTGAAGTGACCTGAAACGCCTGTTAAAGAAAGCAGAAATTAAGGGTAGATTCGCTTATCCTGAAAAATCGATGGACATCATTTTTTAAATAAATACACCTGCGGGAGTATATATTGTTAGCTGATTTATTTTGCTTTTGATTAATTCACGACCTTTTCCTGTTTTGAAGAATTTTTCCCTTTTCAAGGCCTCTGACCTGGTTTCGAATGTTTCAAAGTAGACCAACTCCCATGGCATATACTTTGAAGTAAAATTGACCAACCCTTCATTATGCTGAGCCAATCTTCTCTCTAGATTTTCGGTTGATCCTTTATATAAAATACCCTTTGCGACAGACCGCAATACATAAGCATAAAACATAGTAGTAGGTTAAATAAGAAAGTCCTGCAAATGCAGAACTTTCTTTAGTGACCGCGTTAGGATTCAAACCTAAAACCTTCTCATCCGTAGTGAGATGCTCTATTCAGTTGAGCTACGCAGCCTTGTTTTTTGCCTTGTTTCTCATTTTAAAACTTCTCATTTGGGTGAGATGTTTCCGCCGTGGCGGAAAGTCCGCAGTGGTGGATTGAGCTACGTAGCTTTTTGGGAGTGCAAATATATAGATTACTTTTGTGAACACAAAAAAAAAGTACAAATGACGATCGAACTGTGGAGTCTGGGGCGTGAAAATAATAAATTGCTCACTGCAGCAATTGAAGAGTATGCTGCGCGGATCAATAAATACAATAGTTTCAGGCTGATCACCATCGATAATGCAAAACTCAACAAAAATTTACCCAGAGAGCAATTACTTGAAAAGGAAGCTTCACTCATTACACAGAAAATGAGCGACCGCGATCTGCTGATTGCATTGGACGACAAAGGAAAGACATTCACATCTGCCCAGTTTGCTGCGAAACTGAACCAAACCATGAACCTCTCTCCTCAGAAAATAATTTTTTTGATCGGGGGCAGTTATGGTATTGCTGATTCTCTCAAAAATAAATCTCACCTGCTAATGTCCCTCTCTGCATTCACTTTTCCGCATCAATTAGTACGTTTGCTGTTTACCGAACAACTTTACAGGGCATTTACCATCTTAAAAAATGAAAAATATCACCATGAATAAGGAAATTACTTTTTTTTGATTACTTTTGCACTCCTTTTTAAAGGGCGTGATAGCTCAGTTGGTTAGAGCGCAGCACTCATAATGCTGAGGTCTCGAGTTCAAATCTCGATCACGCTACTTCAAATTTTATACAATAAGTCTCTGTTTTGCAGAGACTTATTTATTTTATGTCCCTCCCATTGCGTTAAGAATTATAAAAAATAAACGATTCTTATTTTTCACATAAAAAATATGCAGTATTATTGAATAATCATTTGCGCTAGCGCCGGTCATCTATGCTTATTCAACTTTTTAGATATTTTACTGTTTGTTGCTTCACAATGATTGTTTGCTGTATTGCCAGCCATCCCATATACGCGCAAAGCAGGGATCAACTGCGCTATGAAATCGATGCCAAAAGAGGCGGCATGACCTATACCAGCAAGGACGCCCTGCCTCGGGGACGCGAGTTTAAACGTCTCGACAGCACTTACTATGTGGGATGGATGTTTGAAGGTACCTACAAATTTGATCATGCGGCCGATTTCATTGGTTTCAGAATGGCGGCCGAACAACTTGAAAAGGCCAGCCGACTGCTGGAACGCGATTTTAAAATACAACTGCGCACCCGAACCACCGATGTGATGACTTACATCAAAAATATGAAATATCACCGCGACTGGGATTATATTGTGTATGCGCTGATGCAATGTTACAGTAACATGGATATGCCGGATAAAGTGTGGGACGTTTTACTGCGATGCAAAAAAAATGATCTGCAGGACGAGTTTTACCTCGATACCTATAATTATATGGCGTGGACCGTACATCGAAATCGGTTTTATACAACAGCAAAATATCCTTTTCTTAAAAATACCATCGGGGAAAATGAAAAGTATGCCAATAAATTGCTGGATAGCTGCAGCCTGACAATCAAGCGGGATGCAGAAGTCAATAAAAGTATTTTTTCTGCCAATTACGAACAGGAAAAAATGCCGGGCGTATGGCACTATAAATCCATTTTATACAGTTATCAACTGAACATCGAATCAGGCGGCTATTACTACGAAAAACTTCGGGGTACTCCTTATTTCCCTGAAAACAACTATGCCACTTTCTGCGCTATTCAGGGCAAGTTTAAAGCGGCTGAAGAAAGCTATAAAAAAGCAAAGGAAGATGATCCGGGTGACAAACGTATGAAGGAATCTTTTTATTATGCTTCTGTTCTTAACTCCTATAAGAACGACAATAAAGGTGGTATTGAAGAACTTAAAAATCTAATCAAAGCCAACGGCTCTACACCGGGCTTCGGATGGTATAATCTGGCGCTTGCACGCGACCTTTTTTACGATGGACAAAATCAGATCGCACAACGATACGCTCAGACGGCCGCCCAGTTTAAGGAAATACATATCGGCACCACCCTCGGACAAAGCCATTACGATTTTACCAGTTCACTCATCAACCTGATGATTAAAATGAGGGAAATTGAACAATTGAAATTCCTGCATCGCGACTGGTGGTTTTCTCCATCATTGATTTCGCAGGTTGCGAAACTCACCGTAGAAAAATATTCTTTGCAGTTTCTCATCATCAATCAGTTTGCCATGAACCCCGAACGCGATCAGGTGATCTATAAATTATTTTCTACCGAAAGTACGGTTTCATTTGACGAAGTATGGCATCTGATCGAAGGCTTCAGTACCAATTATTTTCTGGAGAAATTTGAAAATGAGATCAGCACAGACAAACGTCCGAACGTGAAACGTTACTATCAATTATTTGTGGGCCGCTTGCTGATGAAAAAGGAGAAGTTTACCGAGGCCAAGCAGCAGCTAGAAAGTATTTTAGCTGATAAAGGGATAGACCGGGAATATGAAAAATTATTACTTGCACGGGTGTACGAATCGCTGATTATTTGCAATAATGAACTAGAACAGGATAATTCAAATTTATATCAGCAACTCCTGGCAACTTATCCGCAACTGATCCCTTTTGCAGGGTTTGAAATCCCTATGCGCCTGCACAGCAATGAAAAATCAGCTTTGGAAATAAAGATCGTGAAGGCTCTTAGAAGTACTTCTATTAATTGGGTAGATGACCTTGGGGCGGTGGCTGCTGATGTCAATATTATTTTTTCTAAAAGAGGCAATATATTTGTCGTTCAGTATAGCACAGAGTGGAATCATCAAGCCATCGTCGCGCCCGCAGAAGTATCTTTCACCGATGAGAGCGTTGCAAACTGGTTGCCTTTGTACATTTTTAATGTTGGAAATGACGACCGGCAACCGGCAGTGAAGGAAAAGGCCGTTGCAAAAAAATAATTGCTATGCAGTTCCTTTGTTCTGTACCTGGATATTCACCGATTCTTCTTCTTGCAATTTATCCAGCAACATGATTTTGTCATTCAGATAGGTTTCCACTTTCTTTAGTTCTGCCCCCGCACTGTGCAATAAAATACTTCGTCTCCTCACCGATCGTTGCTTCATACCCAGCATCAAAAATAAGATACCGGCCAGGGCAACTAAAGCTTTTACCGCAAAATGAAAACTATTGATATCATTTGAATTTGAGATCTGATCGCGAAATGCAGGACGGCTTACAATTTCGCCTAATAAATGAAAAGGGAAGACTGAATTCATGATAAAGATGAATCCAAAGCAGGCAATTGCAACCACATAATACAGAAACTCGCCCACATAATGAAACCCGCTGGAGAAGAGCAACGAAGCTTTGTTACTGTACACTTTTTGCAGTACAGGTTGCAAACTGCCCAATAGTTTTGTGGCGTCACTCACCTGCTGCGCAGCATCATGAGGTGTTTTTTTTGTGGAATTAAATAGCATAGGTATGTGATTTATTAAATTTCATTTTAGGATTATAAAAAACTAAATTTGCCGCATATTTAAAACAAAACTGATGAAGTTACTGAAAATTTGCCTGTTTACTGCGGGCTGTATGAGCCTCTTTTCGTGCAAAGATAACACCACACCTGAAAAGATGAGCACACAACCTGATATCATTGCCACGCATATTGATTCAACTGTGCATCCTGGTGATGATTTTTTTGAATATGCAAATGGCGGCTGGCTTAAAAGAAATCAGATACCACCCAGTGAAAACGGCTGGGGTATTTTTAATCTGGTGGCAGATACGAATTACATGCGTATCAAAAAGATCAGTGAAGATGCCAGTGCTGTCACTGCTGCTGCAGGAACTCCTTCTCAGCAGATCGGTGATTTTTTCTTTTCCGGTATGGATACAAGTACCATTGAAGCTGCCGGTATTAATCCGTTGAAAGCAGAACTCGATCAGATCAATCGGGCCGCCACTGTAGCTGATATCGTGAGTATGGTGGCAGTGATGCAAAAGAATGGATCTTCGCCCTTATATGCAATGTATGTAGCACAGGATCTTAAAAACAGTGATAAAAATATGCTGTATATTTCTCAGGGTGGACTCGGTTTGCCCGACCGCGATTATTATTTCAATACAGATCAGCGTACCAGAAATATCCGGGATGAATATCAGAAGCATTTGTTGAAAGTTCTCACTTTGATCAGCCAGGATTCTATAAAAGCAGCCGCTCAGGCAAAGTCTGTCTTTACAATCGAAACTGAAATTGCCAAGGTGCATAAAAAACTCGAAGAACTGCGCGACCCTTATGAAAATTATCATAAGATGGGTTTGTCAGCGATGAGCAAAATGACGCCGGCCCTGAACTGGGAAGCTACATTCAGCAGCCTGGGTATTAAAGCCGACTCTGTCATTGTCGGACAACCTGCTTTCAATGCAAAGATCAATCAGTTGCTTGGCAGTTTTCCGGTAGATGCCTGGAAAGCTTACCTCACATGGCATTTGGTTACATCATTTGCATCTTACCTGAGTACACAGTTTGATAAAGAGAATTTTCATTTTTACAGTGAGATCATGCGAGGGTCAAAAGAGCAGCGTCCACGTTGGAAAAGGGTGCTGGATGCTCAGGAAAATGCCTTAGGGGACGCTCTGGGACAATTATTTGTAAAAGAATATTTCCCTGAAAAAACAAAAAAACGATATGAAGATCTCGTAGAAAAAATTGTAGAGAGTTATCGGGAACACATTCAAAAACTGGACTGGATGACCGATACGACCAAACAGAAGGCCCTGACAAAACTGAATGCGATTACCAAAAAGATCGGTTATCCCGGAAAATGGAAAGACTATAGTCAAATGAAAATTGACCGTAAGACTTATTGCCGCAATATCATCGCATCGAATATCTGGCATTTCAAATATGAAATTGCTAAATTGCAGAAACCGGTAGACCGCACGGAATGGGGCATGA
The DNA here is from genome assembly GCA_020853515.1 of Chitinophagaceae bacterium. Lineage (GTDB taxonomy): Bacteria > Bacteroidota > Bacteroidia > Chitinophagales > Chitinophagaceae > OLB11. The sequence goes on from JADYYU010000377.1 coordinate 14,723, forward strand.
CTCCTCAAACCTACAATGCCTATTATAATCCTTCCAATAATGAGATCGTACTACCGGCTGCTATTTTTACCTCCCCCGGTTACCGCGATGAAGAGGTGGATGATGCAGTAATTTATGGTTATGTAGGTGCTTCGACGATCGGGCATGAACTGACACACGGTTTTGATGATGAAGGCCGGCAGTTTGATGAAAAGGGAAATCTGCAAAACTGGTGGAGTAAAGCCGATGAAACAAACTTTAAGAAAAGAGCTGATCTGCTGGTAGAACAATTTAATAAATACACGGTACTGGATAGTCTGCATCCGAATGGCAGGGCAACCCTCGGTGAAAACATTGCCGATCTGGGTGGTATTGTGATCGCACTCGATGCATTCAAAAAAACAAAACAATATCAGGAAGGTAAAATGATCGCAGGTCTCACGCCACTGCAAAGATATTTCATGGGATATGCCTACGGATGGATGCAGACCCGCAGACCAGAAATGCTGGCAACGCAATTACTGACTGATGTACATGCACCGCTCTTTGTGCGCGTGATCGCTCCTATGAGGAACTGCGACGAATGGTACACCGCTTTTCATGTCACACCACAGCACAAGCAATACAGAGACAGTTTGAGCAGAGTAAGAATCTGGTAATTAGAGTACAATAACTATGAGAATTGTTTTTTTTGGAACTCCTGACTTTGCCGTTGCTACTTTAAAGGCTCTTGTAGAAAACGGGCTGAATGTGGTAGCTGTGGTGACTGCACCTGATAAGCCTGCCGGACGGGGTATGAAACTGCAAATGCCTGCGGTAAAAAAGTATGCAGCAGATCAGCATTTGCCGGTATTGCAACCCGAAAAATTAAAGGATGCCGGATTTATCGCAGCGCTGCATTCTTATCAGGCAGATGTGCAGGTGGTAGTGGCCTTCAGGATGTTGCCCGAAATGGTGTGGAACATGCCCCTGCATGGTACCATTAATTTGCATGCTTCCTTATTGCCTCAGTATCGTGGCGCTGCTCCCATAAACTGGGCCATCATAAGGGGTGAACAACACACCGGTGTTACTACTTTTCGTTTGCAGCATGCCATCGACACCGGAAATATACTCATGCAACAACGGGTGGACATTGATCGGCAGGAAACAGCAGGTACGCTGCATGATAAACTGATGACGGTGGGTGCAAACCTGATGGTTAAAACTTTGCAGGGTCTTGAAAACAACAGCATTACTGAAATGCCACAGCACACGA
>JADYYU010000378.1 GCA_020853515.1 Chitinophagaceae bacterium
ATCAGGAACTTCAATAAAAATTGGTACATTTTCGTACTCAGAAACCGGATTTCTAAGAATCTCCAAGAAATTCTTCGGAAATTCCAGATGTTCAAAAACATGTCTGCACAAGATTAAATCAGGATGTAATTGCACTTGTGAAGCGTCAAAAAACTCTTGTATAAAAGTCAGGTTTTCTTTTGGCTGTAAACTTCCTACATAGCTGGGATCAATACCGATGCCATTTACATCTGGATACATTGTACATAAAATATTCAAGAAAGTGCCTTTCCCGCATCCGATATCGTAAACAGTGCCGTTGTGCAAACCATATTTCTCATAAATATACTTACTTATTTCCCGGTAATATTCAATAAAAATTTGAGATGGAACGCCATTATTATAATTTTCGTCATAGATAACTATGTTATCATCAAAACTGCCATTGAAAGTAAAATTGCATTGATTACAATGAGCTAAAGAAACGGTTCCAACAGCACATTCTTTTGCCTCGGCTTCCGAATTATACACTCTGTTTTGTAAAGTAGGGACATTATTTTTATATAAAATATCAATTTCAGAACTCAGGCAAATAGGACAGGAATGCTTCATAAAAATAATAAAAGTTAGAATAGACAAATCTATTACAATAGGAACAAAAAACAGCCTGCTTTTAAAAAAAGGTTGACAAGACTTCTTATATTCGTAAACAATAATTCAAACCAACATTCACTATGTCAAATTTACAAGCAGCAAAGGCTACAATTTGCTTATTTATTTTTGTAGCTAATGGTCTATTTTGCGAAGCTCAGATTAATTTGTCTCAGGGATTAGTTGCCTACTATCCGTTTAATGGCAATACTAACGACGCAAGCGGCAATGGTAACAATGCAATTAATAACGGAGCCGCTTTGACTGCAGATCAATGGGGCAATCCTGGTAGTGCGTATCTTTTTAATGGAACAAGTAACTATATGTCTGTGCCCAATAATGCTAGTCTGCAATTAACATCTGTAACGTTATGTGCACGCGTAAAACCAAATGCTTTCTATCCAGGTTTATGCTATAATAATAGTATTTTTGACAGGGGTAATGGCGGGTTCAATCCCGGTTCATTTTCGCTTGTTTATACCCCAACTTTAAATCAAAATCCTCAAAATTATTGCATAACCCCAGATACCTTATTTCAAAATTATCGAATTAATGTAAACATATCTGCAACCCCTTCACTTAATTGTATTACACCTGCCAATGCGATTCCGTATGTTACAACGAATCAATGGGATTGTGTTATTGGTGTTTATGATAATTCTACATCAACCGGCTCTATCTACGTAAACGGAGTATTCCGATATTCTTATACTTACCCTGCTGGAATGGGAGGAAGCAATAATAATACTTTATACATTGGCGGCACAACTAACCCTACATACCCATATTATGTCAATGGCGTCCTTGACGAACTCCGCATTTACAACCGCGCCCTCAACATGCAGGAAATTGATTCGCTCTGCAATTATAATCCGAATCCCGTTTTGCCTGATACCGTAGTTGCTGAATATTCATATAATTATCCCAATACCTGTGACTCAACTTTAGTCCAATTTTCTGATTTGTCCTATGCGATCAATTCTAATATTGTTTCGTGGAACTGGAATTTTGGAGACGGCAATACTTCTATTCTGCAAAACCCTCTACACGATTATCTGAATGCAGGAACCTATACGGTCACCTTGATCACAACCAATAATCTGTCACATTCGGATACTTTTGCATTAGCAGTCACGGCCATTGAAAATCCGCTGAGTATTACTGCAAATGCTGCTCCGGCGGTGCTATGCTATGGCAATTCTACTGTTCTGTCAGGCAGCGGGGGCTTATCGTATATCTGGACCGGAGGTGTTAATAATGGAGTTGCCTTTTCACCCTTGGGTTCCGGTACTTATACTGTCACCGGAACGGATGCAAACGGCTGTACTTCCACATCTGCAGTCACTGTCACCGTTAATCCACTACCACTTATTATTGCAAATGCTGCTCCACTTGCAGTTTGTCCGGGAGGTCAGTCAACCCTTACCGGCACCGGCGGCATATCATACGTATGGAGCGGAGGAGCCGTCAATGGAGTTGCTTTTACACCCTTGGTAACAAATACCTTTACCGTTACAGGAACAGATGCCAATGGATGTTCAAGCTCATCCTCTGTAACAGTCACAGTAAATGCGCTTCCGCTTATCACAGCCAATGCAAATCCAGCAACGATTTGTTCAGGAAATTCCACAACCTTATTTGGTAGTGGGGGCATTTCTTATCTATGGTCAGGGGGCGTTTTGAATGGAAATGCCTTTATACCGGCAGCCAATGCAACTTATACGGTTACGGGTATAGATGCAAATGGCTGCAGTAACACTTCTGCCGTCAATATATCAGTTGTTTCTCTCCCGAATATTTCGGGTAATGCACAGCCAGCGGTGCTTTGTGCTGGCAGCCAAACCACATTGAGCGGATCCGGAGGCATTTCCTATACGTGGACCGGTGCAGTCATCAACGGAAATCCATTTATTCCGCAAGTATCGGGAATTTACACTGTTACCGGTGCAGATGCCAATGCATGTACCGCAACTGCTACGGTACTAATAACAGTTAATCCGCTTCCAAATATTCTGGCCAGTGCTAATCCAGCCGCTGTTTGTCCCGGAAATACAACCACATTGACCGGTAGCGGAGGCATAACTTATAGCTGGTCGGGGGGAATTGTTAACGGAGTACCTTTTGTACCGCTTCCAAATACAAATTATACGGTCACCGGAACTGATGCCAATGGATGTACCAACTCCAGTACAATTTCCATTGCCTTAAACCCGCCGATTCTTGTACAAATTTCTCCCGATCACCCTCAACTGTGCGCCGGAGATACCGTGCATCTTACTGCGACAGGAGGACTAACATACAGTTGGGCCAATATAGCGGGCTTAGATCAGTACACCGGAGCGCAGGTTTCTGCATTTCCTGCTGTAACATCAACCTATACGGTTAATGCTACGGATGTTAACGGATGTACCGGAAGCACCAGCATTGTGATCAATGTATCGGACAATATTGATATTGAAGTGGCTAAAAATAGGGATGCAGAATGCGAACAAAACATCATACAACTAAGTGCTCAGGGTGCACAAAAGTATGAATGGAAGCCTGCCAATTTGCTCAGCAATGCGCATGCGTCAACTACAAATGCTTATATAGTACAAACAACTACGTTTTATGTAACCGGAACAAGCGGATATTGCACAAATACCGATTCAATTACAGTAAATTATTACAATAACGACGAAACGGGTATCATCATTCCCAATGCATTTTCTCCAAACGGAGATGGATTAAATGATTGTCTGAAAGTATTGCATGCCGCCAATTTCACCAATTACTTTTTTACCATATACAATCGCTGGGGCGAAAAAGTTTTTGAAACCAAAGACCCCGGCGCCTGCTGGAACGGCACATATAAAGAGTTGCAGGCACCTTCAGACACCTATTATTATTATCTGAAAGCAGAAAGTATTTGCGGTAAGCTTTTTAAAAAAGGCGATATTACAATAATACGATAGCTCAAATTTGATACCTTTGGCCGAACAATTATATTAAATTCAACATAATATGTAAACATGAAAAATTTTTACAAATTCATTTATTTTGTAGTTCTCCTGATAAGTTATCAGTCTTCTGCTCAGGTTAATTTATCGCAGGGATTAGTTGCCTACTATCCGTTTAATGGTAATACGAACGACGCAAGCGGCAATGGTAACAATGCTGTGAATAATGGGGCCGCTTTAACTGCTGACAATTGGGGTAATGCGAATGGCGCTTATTATTTTGATGGAAACGATTGGATGACAATTGCAGACAATCCCTTACTAAATCCGCAATCAATTACAATTTATGCTTTGGTAAAACCTCAAGATTTTTATAATGGTAATTGCTTTGTAAATTGTATTGTAGATAAGGCCAATGCTGATTATGTTCTTGGGAATTATGGCCTCCGATTTGTAATGACCATGGTACCTTACAATTGTTTACTACCAGATACTAATAATCTGAATTATAGAATTGACATAGCAACGCTCACAAACGCTGCAAATAATGCAGGATTGTATAATTTACCACGAGTACAGAAAAACCAATGGGACTGTGTGATAGGTACATTTGAAAACGGAGTGGCAAAATTATTTGTCAATGGTGTACTTCGAGCCTCCTACAATGAGCCCCAAATTGGATCAAACGGCCTTGATATTTATATTGGAAAGA
>JADYYU010000379.1 GCA_020853515.1 Chitinophagaceae bacterium
AAGTGGAATTTGTAACGCCGGATAAGATGCTCGACCTGCCGCTTGATATTTATGCTCCTTGTGCGCTGGGTGCCACGATCAATGACGATACCTTGTCTAAATTAAATTGTCCGATCATCGCAGGTGCCGCTAATAACCAACTGGCTGTTGAAAAAATTCATGGTCAGCAACTGATCGAAAAGGGGATTCTGTATGCGCCTGATTTTCTGATCAATGCCGGTGGTTTGGTTAATGTTGCTGCCGAAGCAGGGGGCGCTTACAACCGCGAAAAGGTAACTAAAGATGTCGAAAAAATTTATAACCGTATCCTCGATATTTTCAGCATGTCGGAAACCGAAAAAATGACTACGCAGGAAGCAGCGATACGGATTGCGCAAAAGCGTATCGACGATGTGGCTCATGTAAAATCACGATTGTAATCAGACTGAAAAAATCCGGAGTCTTGACTGGCGATCGCAGCAGGCAAGCGTTAAAGTGAGTGTATATCTTTAATTTACAGCCGGAATTTGTCTTTTTAGGTAAAAAGGTTCCATAAAATAAGCTTTTCAGCTTATATTTATGCCCTCGTCATTTTTGACTAACAATTAAGAGTGATTTGCCGTCTATTGACTTGTAAAAATTATTTCTAAATATTAAAACACAATTTTTTTCAAAATCATGAAAACAACTTTCACAAACATTTCAAAGATTTGTATGCTGGCTTTCGCGGCTGTCATCGTATTTGGGTTGCAGTCTTGTTACAAAAGAGACTATACCACCATTGACAATAACACTACATTCGACAATACCGTTACCGTCACATCTTCTGTTTACGGCATTGTGCAGGATGAAGCCGGTATGCCTGTAAAAGCAGCCGTAGTTAAAACCAGTGGCTATACAGCGCTGACCGATGATAATGGCTTGTTCTTTTTCAATAACATCATAACACCTTCCCGCGCTACAACAGTTGTGGTAACCAAAGACGGCTATTTTAACGGCTCACGAACTTTGACTGTGAATGCAAACGACAAACATACTGTGAAAATTACCATGCTGGCGAAAGGGACTTCTGAGGTGTTTTTTGCCAACAATGGCGGTACAGTTAATTTTGCGGATGGTGTGAGCATCACCTTTCCGGCTAACGCAATTGTAAATAAGCAAAGCGGTCAGCCTTACAACGGACAGGTTTATGTATTTGCTAAAAAGATCGATCCAACCACTGCACTGGGGCAAACTTCTATGCCCGGCGATTTGCGTGGGATCGCTACTACCGGCTACGAAAAATTGTTACGTACCTTCGGAATGATGGTTGCTGAATTGTATGACATCAATGGCAATGCATTGCAAATAGCCAACACCTCTTCAGCTACTTTATCGCTGACAGTACCCGCTTCTTTGTTAGCTATGGCGCCACAAAACATGGTATTATGGTCATTTGACGAAACAAAAGGCATGTGGGTAGAAGACGGCGGTGCTGTTTTGCAGGGAAACAAATATGTAGGCGCTGTAAAACATTTTAGTTTCTGGAATTGCGATACTCCTGAGGCTGCGATCTATCTTGAGATGACTGTACAGGATCAAAACGGCAATCCGCTTCAAAATTATGCAGTAAAATTAACCAATACAGCAAACCTCGACACCCGTCAGGGTAACACAAGTGCCAACGGCTGGGTAGGCGGTTTGTGCTATTCAAATGCGGTTCTGACCCTTGAAGTATATGATAATAATATCTGCGGTTTTGCTGCTCCTTTATATACCAGCACCATCACGACCGGGGCTGCCAATATGAATCTGGGTATAATCACAGTAAATCTGGGTTTGGTAAATTCATGCTCATTTGACGCCACCGTACATGATTGTCTGGGAGCACCGATCACGAATGCAAGTGTTTATATAGCACCATTGAATCTCATTTTAACTCCGAATGCGCTTGGGCAAATCACATACAGCTTGCCATGTGTACCTGCAATTCCAATTACTTTATATGCTTATGACCTGAATAATAATGTGTATGGAAGCAGCAATTATACACTGGTAGCCGGTGCTAATAATATCGGGGTTATCAATGCGTGTGGAAATGTAGCTCCTTTTTTAACTGTAAATCTGACCAATACGGTTACGATGGCTTCAGCTACACAAACATTTACTGTACCTGCAAATTCTCTTTCATGTTATCTGCAGGGGCCAAATACTTACCTGAATGCTTCTTCTGGTGCGGCCAACGTGTACCTTGCAGGCGATGGCAATACAGTGGGTACTTTTAACCTTTCAGCAGGTTCGGTTACAGGAGTAGGTGCATTTACAGATACTTTATTGACACTTACCGGTGTTAATACAATGACTTTTACAGTATTCCCGGCCTTTCCTGGTGATGTACAAGGTACTTACAATGCTAACTTTACCGGTTCTCCTTCCGGTGATGCGTACACAGCTACCGGAACATTCAGAATTCCAAGAAATAACTAATACAATGCCATCAATGGCATCTGAATAAATGAGAAAACCGTTTCAGCAATGAGACGGTTTTTAATTTATATTTGAAAATAAATTTTAACTATGTTACTGGATGGTATTTTACTGATTCTTTGTCTGATCGCATTTATCAGAGGATGGAAGAAAGGTTTGTTGTGGGCCCTCGTTTCAGTGGTAGCTGTACTTGCCGGCATTATACTTTCGCTCAAATTTTCTCATCTGCTATCAGATTACTTATTTGAAAAAAATATTCTAAGGAATCAGTACACCTTATTGCTCTCATTTATCCTGTTGTTTATAGGCACTATATTTTTATTCAGAACACTGATTCGATTTGTTGAAGGTGTGCTGGAGACCTTTTTCTTAGGTTGGGTCAATAACCTGCTGGGCGGCTTATTTTATAGTTTTTTTGTCTTATTTATATGCAGTATGTTTTTCTGGCTCAGCAATAAAGCAAACTTGTTGAACAGGCAAAATAAGCTCGACTCAAAAAGCTATTCTCTTGTTGAACCACTGGCTCCCAAAACAATTGCTTTTGTAACACCTTACCTGCCTTTTTTTAAGACCCTCTATAACGATGTTGAAATGTATCTGGCAAAAATAGCCGGAGCTGAACATGCAGAAGAAGGTCCCATTCGTAAAAAATAGCCATAGCCTAAAAGTACCCGCTGTGGCTGAATTGCAGGGGGGCTTTAAATGATCCCTTCTTTGATCAGGTCGTGTATATGAATCATGCCGGCATAATGCCCGTTATGAGTCACAACCAGTTGCGAAATATTATTTTTTTGCATGTGTTGCAAGGCATTTACAGCTAGTACATCCGCATCAATTGTTTTCGGATCCGGGCTCATAATATCAGCAGCCTGAATAGAACTGAGGTTACTGTGTTTTTCCAGCATACGACGAATATCGCCATCTGTAATGATACCTTTGATTTGTTGCAGATCATCAGTTACCACCGTGGCTCCCAGCCGTTTGCCGCTGATTTCCAGAATTACTTTTTGTATTGAATCCCGCAAAAATACTGCTGGTTTTTCATTAGCAGCACTGAGCGCAGACACTTTCAGATATAATTGTTTACCCAATGCACCGCCGGGATGAAATCTAGCGAAATCATCTGCTGTAAAACCTTTTAATTTTAACAGGCACACAGCAATCGCGTCGCCCATCACCATTTGAGCTGTTGTACTGCTGGTAGGAGCCAGATTGTTTGGACAAGCTTCGGCATCCACTGTGGTGTTGATCAAAAAATCAGCCTGAGTGGCCAGCAATGATTTTGCACTTCCGCATATAGCCACCAACTTGTTGCCAAAATTTTTGATCAGGGGTACCAGTACCTTGATCTCCGCACTTTCTCCGCTTTTAGAGATCACGATGGCGATATCGTCCGGACGCATCATGCCAAGGTCGCCATGTATAGCATCAGCAGCATGCATAAAAATGGAAGCGGTGCCGGTGCTATTAAGAGTCGCAACGATCTTTTGGGCAATAATGGCACTTTTACCAATACCGCTTATGATCACCCGGCCTTTGATCTCATGGATACACTGTATCGCATCTGCAAAGTGTTCGTCGATAAAGTTGCTTAATTGTCCGATCGCATCTCTTTCAATTCCAATGGTTTCAACGGCGGTTTGTATGATCAGCTTTTTATCCAAGGAGAGTTTTTTGCAAAAGTAGGTGTTGAATATTATTTTTTCAATTAAAAAACGGCACAGCTTCACAAAGACCTCAATTCCGGGTTCAAATCTGCCGGTGTCAGTATTTTTTTTAACTTTTTCAAACTTAATAGCCATGGTTTTCGTCTTAACAGCTATACAAAACATTTTATTCATTTTAAAAATCTCACAAACATGAAAACACAATTCAAGAACATTTCAAAATTAAGCTTACTGGCAGTCGTAATGCTGGCCATGCTTGGTTTACAATCCTGCTACAAACGTAATTTTACCACACCGGGCAGCACCGAGCTTTTTGACAACAGCAAAGTAGTGAGTACTTCCATTTATGGTATCGTACAAAACGAAGCCGGAGATGCAGTCGCCAATGCAACGGTTAAATCCGGCAGTTATACAACTCAAACCGACGACAATGGACTTTTCTTTTTTAACAATATTACCAGTCCTTCACATGCTTCAACGGTTGTAGTTAGTAAAGCCGGGTATTTTAATGGGTCAAGAACTCTTTCTGTTAATGCAAATGATAAGCATTCAATAAGAATCATGCTGATGGCCAAGGAATCACCCCAAACTTTTTATGCAAATAACGGCGGCACGGTAACTTTTGCAGGCGGCAGCAGTATCAGCTTTCCGGCTAATGTGATCGTCAGCAAATCGACAGGTTTGCCTTATAACGGACAGGTGTATGTGTTTGGTAAAAATATTGATCCTACAACTGAAACAGGCAGGGCCACCATGCCCGGCGATTTGCGTGGTATTGGTATGTATGGCGGCGAAAGGGTACTGGAATCATTTGGCATGATGGTGGCTGAATTATATGACATCAGTGGCAATGAACTTCAAATCGCCAATACCTCATCTGCAACTATTTCTCAAACTATACCTGCAGCTTTATCCGGAAGCGGGAAATCATCGATCCCTTTATGGTATTATGACGAAGCGAAAGGAATGTGGATAGAAGAAGGTAGCGCAACGCTTATTGGGAATAAATACGAAGGTAGCGTTAAGCATTTTACCTACTGGAATTTTGATGCCCAACTTCCTTCAATACAAGTTGAAATGGTGATACAGGATCAAAACGGAAATCCTATTCAAGGGGCATGGGTAACTTTGCATAATGCAAATAATGTGGGTGCCCACGGATATACCAGTGCCAATGGCTGGATTGGCGGACAGGCAGAGGCTAATGCTGTGCTTGATCTGAAAATTTATCCCGGTTACAATAATGTGTGCGCCGGATTGTATATTCCGATCTATTCTGCAGTGATTACAACAGCGGCAGCGAATATGAACCTGGGTATTATAACGGTGAATGTAGGTCAGAATGCTGCCTGTACGTTTAATGCCACCTTACATGATTGTCTGGGAGCTCCCATCAGCAATGGCGCATTATATATTCCCGAACTAAGTTTAATGCTGACACCGAATGCTTTGGGACAGGTATCTCATTCCATGCTTTGTGTACCCCCGATGCCGATGAGTCTGTTCGCATATGACATAAACAATAACGTGTACGGATTGAGTAACTTCACACTCAGCCCCGGTGTAAATAATATCGGTATTCTCAGTGCCTGTGGCAATATAGCTCCATTCCTGACCATCAACTTAACCAATATGGTGACCATGGTAAGTGCGAATGCTACTTTCACAGCGCCGACAGATGTATTGAATTGCAGTGTTCAGGGAGTCAATTCTTACCTCGGCGCCTACGGTGCCGGTGGCAGCGTGAGTATGAATGTTGATGGAAACACGCTTGGTACCTTCAATGTTTCTTATGGTTATGAAAACGGAATTGGTGCTTTTGCGGATTCACTTACTTTAACCGGTATCAATAATGTTACCTATAGTGCGTTTCCTGCTTTCCCTGGTGCAGTGGAAGGTACCTTCACTTTAAATTTTATCGGTAACCCTTCAGGAGATGCCTACACAGGCACAGGCAGCTTCAGAATTCCCCGAAATAATTAATAGGCAGTAGTTTATCATTTTTATTTTTTAGTTAAGGCCGCTTGCATTTGCAGGCGGCTTTTTTAAATAAATTTATTTGGCATAACTTGCAGCTTCTCATGAATAAGCAGGATCTGGATATCAAAATAAAAGGCGCAAGAGTACATAACCTTAAAAATATAAATGTCAGTATTCCTTACAATAAACTGACCGTTGTGACCGGTGTGAGTGGATCAGGCAAATCGTCGCTGACCATGGATACATTATTTGCAGAAGGACAAAGACGTTATGTGGAAAGTTTAAGTTCCTATGCCAGGCAGTTTATGAAAAGCATGCAAAAACCTGATGTAGATATGATAGAGGGCTTATGTCCAGCCATTGCCATCGATCAGAAAGTAAGTGCCCGTACACCAAGGTCAACCGTGGGTTCTATGACGGAGATCAACGATTATTTGCGATTGCTTTTTGCCAAAGCAGGACGCACCTTCTCTCCTGTCAGTGGCCGCGAAGTAAAAAAAGATGAAGTGAAGGACGTGATTCATTTTATCACTCAGCTAAAACCTGATACTAAGATCCTGATCCTCATTCCACTGCCCCGGGAGATCGAAAAAAATCTGAAGTATTATCTCGATGACCTGCTACATAAAGGCTTTAGCAGGCTCTATCATATTAAAAAGAAGGCCTATCTTCCAATTGAAGAATTGCTGCAAGAAGAGCACCCGGCAATCGATTATCAGCAAACTTTTATACTGATCGACAGGCTGCTAGCTAAAGCATTTGACGACGATGAACTGCACCGGGTAGCTGATAGTATCCAAACAGCCTTCGATGAAACAAACGGTGATGTATTTCTGGATATTGAAAAAAAGGAGCCCATCCATTTCTGCAATCGATTTGAAGCCGATGGTATGCGTTTTGAAGAACCCACACCAAACTTTTTTTCTTCCAATAATCCTTACGGGGCCTGCCCTGAATGTGAAGGTTTTGGGACGGTTATCGGTTTGGATGAAAACCTGGTGATCCCGAATAAATCTTTGTCGGTACATGAAGGAGCTGTCGTATGTTGGAGCGGCGATAAAATGAGTCAGTGGAAAACGAATTTTATTCATAAGCACGCTGCAAAATTTCCGGTGCATAAGCCCATTAAAAACTTATCGGTGGCTGAGTATGACCTGTTGTGGAACAGTCCTTATGGTATCAATTCATTTTTTGAAATGGTACAGGAAAATATTTACAAAATCCAGTACAGGGTTTTGCAATCAAGATACAGGGGTAAGGCAAAATGCCCTTCATGTCAGGGTAACCGGATACGGAAAGATGCATTATATGTGAAGATCAATAATACTGACATTGCAAGGCTGTTTGATAGTCCGATCGAAACATTATTTAATTGGGTGAAGGCCCTTGATCTGAATGAACATGATCAGGCTGTGGCCCGAAGAATTCTGCAGGAACTGCACATTCGCCTCCAAACTTTGCTGGATGTGGGCTTAAATTATCTTACGCTGAACCGTACAGCCAATACGCTCAGTGGCGGTGAAAGTCAGCGTATACAACTGACGAGGGTGATCGGCAGCAATCTCAGCGACAGTTTATATATTTTAGATGAACCCAGTATCGGTTTGCACGCCCGCGACACCCATCGCCTGATCAAAGTATTACAGCATCTGCGCGATCTGGGCAATACGGTAGTGGTAGTAGAGCATGATGAACATATTATGCGCGAATGTGATCACATTATCGATATGGGGCCTTTGGCCTCGCATTTGGGCGGAGAAGTGATTGCTGAAGGAAATTTTAAAGCCATCTTAAAAAATAAGAAGAGCCTGACCGCAAGGTACCTGCATGGAGAAATGATCGTGGGGCATCCGGATAGGAAACCCCGCAAAGTAGTCAATACAATCACCCTGACAGATTGCAATGTTCATAATCTGAAAAATGTAACGGTTACTTTTCCACTCAATATGCTCACCGTGCTAACCGGTGTCAGTGGTTCGGGAAAAACCAGTTTGGTCAAACATATTTTGTTCCCTGCCCTGAGAAATGTGAAAGGAGATTTTACGGTCAAACCCGGAAGTTTTGGGCAACTGCAGGGCGATATCAACGCAATCGAAATGATTGAAATGGTGGATCAGAATCCGATCGGCAAATCTTCACGTTCGAACCCGATCAGCTATATTAAGGCTTACGATGACATCAGGGGTTTGTTTAGCGCGCAGCATTTGTCTAAGGTACGGGGATATTCTCCCGGATTTTTTTCCTTTAATGTAGACGGGGGGCGTTGTGATAACTGCAAGGGTGAAGGTGAAACAACCATTGAAATGCAGTTTCTGGCCGATGTGCATTTGCCCTGCGAAGTATGCAAAGGCAAGCGTTTTAAGCAGGAAGTGCTGGAAGTAAAATATAAAGACAAAAGTATTGCGGATATTCTGGATATGAATGTGGATGATGCATTGCAACTCTTTGCCGATTATAAGAAAATAGCGGACAAAATTAAATGTCTGCAGGATGTCGGACTTGGATATATTAAGCTTGGGCAGTCGTCAGATACCCTGAGCGGGGGCGAAGCGCAGCGTGTTAAACTTGCATCTTTTCTTGACAAGAGTTTTATCGGAAAAAAAATACTTTTCATTTTCGATGAGCCTACTACCGGTCTTCACTTTCATGATATTCATAAATTACTGGGCTCCTTTCAGGCACTGATTGAAAATGGTCATTCTATCATTGTGATTGAACACAACAGCGACATTATCCGCAATGCTGATTATGTCATTGATCTGGGACCTGAAGGCGGTGAAGGGGGAGGAGAAATTTTGTATGCGGGCAACTATGAAGGCTTGCTCAAATGCAAGGAAAGCTATACAGCACGCTATTTGTAATAATCATATTTTGAAAGGATTGTGTAATCGAATGTTGCTCTAAATGCCACATGTCAACCAAAACGAGTCTGGAGGACTGCTTGTGGGTTGGAGTGTTCCATACGCTTGCAATAATGGAAATCAGAATGAGGTACGTTCAAAGCCAGGCTTTCTGGATTTTTTTCAGCCGGAATACTTATGGTTTGTAATTTGATTTTCGTAAAAATTCTTCGCTGTCTATTCTTTGTTTTGGCAGTTCATGCCACTTCACGTCTGGGTTTTCTTTCAAATAACTACGTACCATTTGCCAGCCGATATACGTACCGATATTGCCGGGCGATTCGGGAGGCATGCCGGTAGATGACGGACCATCTAGTGTGTAGCGCATCACCTGTTGGAGTTGTGTTGAAAACAGCAAGTTTTGTTTTTTAAAATAACTCCAGATCATCCTTTGATTGTCGTTGCACCACTTCAACTGCGCTTTGGTATAACCCATCAGGAGTTCATCAGATGCATCCGGCAGGGTGTATTCGGCAAAGGTCATTTCGAGACCATTGTGGATTATCATTTCGAGGAGGGTTTTACCTTCAATGTCAAACTCGAATTTATTTCTGAAGATCGTTTTGCAGGCGTTTACCCGAATGTATTCCGGTTCGCACAATTCTGATTCATACAAGGGTAATCCTACTGAAGGATAATAAGGATAATCTTTGCCCAGATACATATCCAGGCCAATTCCTAACAGCGTGTCTACAGTAACTGCATTCCAACGGTTGAGCCCTGAAATAAAGTAATAGACGGTGCCCCATTTTTCTTCCGGATAGTAATATTTGATATGCTTAAAAAGGGATTCCAGTTCTTTGTCTGTTTTGTGGGTGTCGGGAAATTTAAGCAGTACAGTGTCGTAAAGGTTTTTATAATCTTTGTAGGTTAAAAAATGCCGTACTGAATTCAGAAAAACAGTTTGATCTTTATTGGCATCAAAGCCTGTGAGTTCATGAAAAAAAACGGCAGAAAAATCAGGATATTTTGCGCCTAAATCACCGATCCCTTTTTCGAGATCGTTGGTGTCCATCGCATAGATTTCTTTATGATAATTGACGGTTGCGAAATTTACTTTTGTCTTACTGACATCCACTGCTTTATTTTGGCGGGCACCGCATCCGCTCAGTATTACAATGATGAGCAAATAACAAACTTTTAATACATTCCGGCTATTAAGGGGGTACATTTGCAACAGCATTATCGGGGAGAATTTATTTCCGCAAAGGAAACATAATTATTGTTAAAACTTATAAAAAAAACAAATGAACATGAAGACGAAAAAATTATTACTGAGCCTTTTTATAGGCCTTGCAGCAAGCAGCACTTTATTAGCGCAATCAAAAGCGGATAAGGTATTTAAGACATTCAGATTTGGATTATACACAGGTCCGACTTTTAATTCACTTCGTCCGGTCGCAAACGAAGCAGATGGCTATATTATTGATAAAGTGAAAGGCAACGTAGGATTTTCTTTAGGACTGTGTGCCGACTACAATATCAACGACCGTTACACTGTTTTTTCAGGATTAAGTCTTGACTGGCGTGGTGGTACAATTGCAGTGGTAGACAAAGATTCTGTATTGCAATCCGGGTATATTTATAAAAATGAAGTGAAGTATAAACTGCAATATCTGACCCTGCCTATTGGGTTGAAAATGAAAGCAGCTCAATTTGACAAAATTAAAATTTTTGCACAAACAGGAATTGATCTGTCTTTTTTGCTGAGTCAAAAAGGAGATATCAGTACCATTACCGCTAAAGGCATGCCGGCTATTATTGATGAAAAGGTTAAGTTAGGAAGCGTTGCCAAATCAACGCCAATCAATGTTGGCTGGATGTTAGGGGTTGGAGCAGAATATGAAATTACGGACAAGAACTCCGTTTATTTTACCGTTTTATATCGCAATGGATTCACGGATGTAACGACTCCGAAACTGAATACAACGGGCTTGAAATTTAGTGATGGCAACATCCGATTTAATTCTGTGGCGCTGCGTCTCGGATATTATTTTTAATTCATTCAACAATCATTTTCAAAAGTCATTCTTCAAAAAAGGATGACTTTTTTTGTAGAGTGAAAATATTTAATCTATTTTTAGGTTCAGTATCATGAAAGCGAAAAGTGAAAAATTACAAAGC
>JADYYU010000380.1 GCA_020853515.1 Chitinophagaceae bacterium
AGTTTAACCGCGGCGATCCGCTGGGTGGAGGTAATGCAGGAACGGTTCCTGCATTCTACGGATTCCCGTACTCTTCATCCGGAAATCTGGTTGCACCCTATCAGTTACAGGCATCAGAGATCGGAGCAGTATGGGGTGTGGCTTACAGTAAACAGGCTAAAAAAGTGTTCACTTCAGCTTTTATGAAGCGGTTTTCAGGTTTTGGACCATTGGGCAGCGGCGGTATCTATCTGCTCACACCTTCCGGTGCAAGCTTCACGGCCACACAGTTTTACGATATGGATGCCAATGGATATAGAACCCGGGCCGCTGCAGGAGCCGTGGCTTACGGAGTGGGTACCTCATATACCTTAAATGGTGCGGGTACGCAGGCCAACTGGCTGGGACCAATAGACCCCATTACCAATCTGCCCGAAGGTTTTGGTGTAATCGGTGTCAATGGACCGGCTGGCAGAGGCTTGCTGCCGGTAACAAACGGTCAGTTTAATGACCCTACGGCCTTCGACCAGGTCGGAAAAGTAGGCATCGGTGACATTGAATTAAGCGGAGACGGCAAGTTTTTATTTGTCATGAATTTATTCGACCGGCAGTTATACAGGCTTGAATTAGACAATGCACAAAATCCACAGAGTGTCATTGCTGTTACCACTTATCCGCTACCTGCTATACCGGTAACCAATGGTGTACTCAGGCCTTTTGGTCTTGCAGTGCACAGAAACAAGGTTTATATCGGAGCGGTCAGTAGTGGTGAAAACGGAGGGCAAAATGTGATCAATGGGGTCACTGATCTCTACGCTTATGTACTGGAAATGACTGACCCTACCGGTGCTGCCCTCATCAATCCGACTCCTATTCTGAGTTTCCCGCTCAATTATAAAAAAGGGTATGTAGTTGGTGGAGTCGCAGGGTATGATCAGTGGTATCCGTGGAATAGCAATACAGCAAACCTTTTGCAACTCAGTGAAGAAACGTTGCCGGGTCCCATCTTGTCTGATATCGAATTTACAGACCGGGGAGATATGATCCTGGATTTTTGCGACCGCTCAGGCCATCAGTTTGCCGGCAATAGCCGTAAAGATCTGGCAGGGGTTACGATGGTAGGCAGTTATGATGTAGGGGGAGACGTGCTGATTGCCGGGCTTGACTGTGCAACGGCACAATTTACGCTCGAAAGTAATGCCTCTTTTTTATCCAACGGCGTGCCTTATTCAAGTAGTCCGGGAAATAACGAAGGACCGGGTGGTGGCGAATTTTTTCATCACGATTACTGGATAGCCATGCATCATGAAACCAGTGTGGGCTCTGCCGCGGTTTTGCGGGGGCGCAATGAAGTAATAGTGACACTGATGGATCCGATCAATGCTTTTTCAAATGGCACCGGCAAATTTTCAACTTCAAATGGCGATGCCTCAGGTCATCTGGATATCGCAGCGTTTACTGAATTTGGTAAAGCCAATTCGTTGGGTGATCTTGAAGTGGCCGGTGATGCCATATTCCTGCAAATCGGAAACCGGGCATGGAAAGATGATGACGGTGACGGCATTCAGGATCCGGGTGAAAATGGATTGAATAATGTCAGTATTGAAATCTTTGCTGATTTCGACAATAACAATATACCGGATGGTGCTGTATTGGGAAGCACAATCACATCCGGCGACGGAAACTGGAATTTTGATGCGGGCAATATTCCTGATGGCGATCCGCTGGTTCCCGGCAATCAGCCCGGCCCCATTCCCGGTAAAATGTATCTGCTGCAGATAGGAGCCTCAGACTGGGCAGCGGGTTCGGGTATCAATGATCTGGCAGGGCTCCGCCTTACACAGACCGACGTGGGAGGAGCCGGGCAGCCTGATGTCCGCGACAATGATGCAGTCCTGATCAATAATCAGGCGGTACTGAAAGTTCTCACTGGCAAATACGGAGAAAATAATCATAATTCAGATTTTGGACTTATTCCTTGTCCGTTCATTCCTGATGGAGATCTGTTTCTCGATTGTAATACAATGTCTGATACAATCGGCCCAGCTCCTTATCCGGGTGATACCTACTTATGGTCGCCCGCAGGCGGATTAAGTGCTACCAATGTGGCCCAGCCACTGGCTTCGCCGGGCACCTCAACAACCTATACCCTGACGGTCAACAATATCTGTACTAAAACTTATCAGGTATTTGTAGACCATGCACTTCCGCCGGCAGACGCGGGTCCGGCTAAAGAAATTAATTGTCATGGCGAAGGTGTGCAGATCGGCAGTCCTGCAATGCCGGGCTATACCTATCGCTGGACGCCTTCCCTTGGTTTAAACAGCGATACAATTGCTCAGCCTATTGCTTTTCCAGCGACCACCACTACCTATACATTAACAGTCACCGGTACAAATGGCTGCATATCCAATGCGCAGGTAACAGTTAAAGTAGATGTTTGCTGCAGTTATATTGAAGTGCCGAATGCATTTTCGCCGAACAACGATCAGCGCAATGATAAATTTGGGGTAGTGGTGATTGAAAATGCTGAAAATTTTTACCTGACTGTCTACAACCGTTGGGGAGAGAAAATGTTTGAGTCAAAAAGCGTGGACGAAAAATGGGACGGAAACTATAAGGGGGTGCCCTGCGAGATGGGGACTTATTTTTACTACGTAACCTATAACTGCAAAGTAGGGAATCAGGAAAAATTTATCAAAGGCGACGTAACCCTTGTTCGTTAGCCGGTATGCTGCCATTGTTTATACAAACATGAATGACTGCAAGCTGTCCATTAACTAAAAATAAATCTTTTGCAAGCCTTGCGGTCATTCAGCGTATGCATGAAGCCCTTATCTTTGTCTGGCTATCATTAGCAAATCATCATTATAAACATGTTAGCCATGAAGAAATATTTACCGTGGACATTCCGCATCATCATTTTCATTTTATTTATTGTATCCGGCATTACTAAAATGTTCCCACTATGGTCGTTTGAAAAACAACTGGTAGACCTTGGAATTTGCGGCTGGTGTAGTGCCCATTATCTGGCCAGAGGCATTATTGCGTTAGAGCTTGCCTTAGGTGTGGCCGTATTACAACCGCATTTTCTGAAGAAACTGGTTATTCCATCTACGATTTTATTGCTTGTGGCGTTTTGTATTCACCTCAGTATTCAAATGGCCTTGTATGGTAACAGCGGTAATTGTGGTTGCTTTGGACAATTAATCGAAATGACACCCCTCGAGGCGTTGATCAAAAATATCATTACCATTGCGATACTGGTTTATCTGTGGTTCAATGTGCAGGACTGTACCGTCAGCAAGTTGGTCTATCCGTTTTTAATTTTTATTGCAGCAGCCTTGCTGATGTTCATCGCTTTCCCGTTTTGCCCCTGCGAAAAAGAAAAGCCTGCTACTGCTGATATCTCTGCAGAAGAGATCATGCAAATTAAAACGCCTGAAGACTTTCAGGTAAATGACAGTACAACGACTCTTAAGGATTCGGTAAAAATGCCAGTCAGGGATACGGTCAAAAAAGTAACGTCACTGCGTGATACCGTAGCTGCTAAAAAAGCGTCAGCGGCAGCAAGTGGTCCTGCCAAAACTAGTTCGAAATTTGCTGGCTTCAACACCTTCGGTAATCAGAAGGCAGATCCGGATAATGGCAAAAAGCTGATTTGTATGTTTGCGCCCGGCTGCGATCATTGCAGGGCCACTGCCAAATCATTATGCGCACTTTCCGCCAAAGCGGGTTTCCCTGAGATCTATATCTTATTTATGGATGAGGAAGCAAACCTGATCCCTGATTTCTTTAAAGAAGCGGGCTGCAGTTATCCTTATCAGGTACTTGATATTCCTAAATTCTGGCAGGTGATGGGTAGCGGTGCAACTACGCCGGCTGTTTACTGCCTGTGGAACGGTCACATTGTAAAATCATTTGAGGGGATCGAAAAAAACCAGTTTGACGCCGCTGAAATGAAAAAGGCGCTGGAACTTGCTCCTTAGTATGATGTTCTAAGTCTATGAGCTATCATGAAGAAATTAACCTGCTTTAGGAAAAAGAAATTATTTTAGCCCGCGATTCAATTTGCCGGTAACGGATACTTGTCATGTATTGTAGTATATACCGCCCTGACACTGTAGAGCATGTGACCCGGTTACACAGAATCAAATTAAAGGACCATACACCCGAATGAAAAGAAGTTTACTATTATACACGCTGCTGGTTGGTATTTTTGCAGGCCTCATCTGGTATGTGATGCAGGCAGGCAAAGCATTAAAACCTGCTGCCACCGTGGCATGGAAGCAAGCAGTGCAGCAGCCGGCAGTGATTACCGATAACGGGATCTGGCAGCAATTTTCGCAGAATGTAAAAAGTCCGCTCGGTCTTTTACTCTTACAAATCATTGTTATTTTGCTGGTTTGTAAATTATTTGGAGCCCTGTTTACAAGGTTACGACAACCTTCGGTAGTGGGTGAAATGGTAGCCGGCATTTTTTGAGGACCTTCTATCATGGGCCACTATTTTCCGGGGTTTTCCGACTTTCTTTTTCCTACGGCTACCTTGGGTAATCTGCAGTTTCTGAGTCAGGTGGGCCTTGCCTTGTTTATGTTTATTATTGGCATGGAACTCGATATTGAAAAATTAAAAAGTAAGGCTCACAATGCGATTGTGATCAGTCATGCCAGTATCGTATTTCCCTATTTTCTGGGTGTTGCGCTCTCTTATTTTTTGTACGAACAGTTTGCCCCGGCTAATGTCAGTTTTATGGTTTTTGCTTTGTTTATGGGAATCGCTGTCAGCATCACTGCCTTTCCGGTGTTGGCCAGAATATTGCAGGAACGAGGACTCACCCGCACTTCTTTGGGGGCTATCGTAATCACCTGCGCAGCGTTTGATGATGTAACTGCCTGGTGCATACTGGCCAGTGTGATTGCCATTGCCAAAGCGGGTGGCGCGGCAGCTTCCTTACTGATCATTGCGATG
>JADYYU010000381.1 GCA_020853515.1 Chitinophagaceae bacterium
AGCATCGACCATGGCTTCGTATGAAAAAAATTATAACGAACGGGACAAAACTGAATCGCGTGTAAGGGTAGACGAACTGGTGCGACATTTTTTAACCAATGAACCTGCACCGGGTATAGCCTGGGAATATAATTTACTAAAATCTAAACTGGGAAACATTACGCTGGCGGAAGTGAATACACCGAAAGATGAAATTTCATTAGACAAATCTTATTTCGCACTTGTGACGACTAAGGCAGGTGATAATTTGCCTACTGATGTACAGCTAAAATCATATGTAGACGCCAGTATGAAAGGCGAAGTCGTTGCTTATGCAGAAAAGGCGCTGCCGAAATCACTTTTAAGTAGAGATCCTGCACCGGGTAAAGTGATCAAAGAAGAAAAGGACGCTGCTATCGGTACCACTACCTGGACGTTGAACAACGGCGCAATCGTTACTTTTAAGAAAACAGATTTTAAAAATGATGAAATTCAATTTTCCGGATATCGTTTCGGAGGTTCGTCTGTATATACAGAGGCGGATATCGAAAGCGCCGATTACAGTAACAATGTGGTAGACGAAATGGGTTATGGAGAGTTTTCGAACACCGACCTTCAGAAATTCCTGACAGGGAAAACGGTGAATGTAAATACCATCGTAGATATTAATTCAGACATGGTACAAGGCCGTTCATCTGTAAAAGATTTTGAAACTGCGATGCAACTGCTGTTCCTGAAAAGTGCTTTGCCAAGGAAAGATAAAACAGCGTTTGAGTCTTTTAAAAACAGACAGGTGCAGCAACTGGCGCAGATGAAATCTGATCCGCAAAGTTTATATGCTGATACACTCAATCGCTTTTTATACAATAACCATCCACGCAGTAAAGAAATTCCGGATGCGCATGACTTTGATAAAATAGATATCGATCACGCAATGTCTTTTTACAACCAACGTTTCAATACCGCCAATGGCATGCATTACTTTTTTGTAGGAAGCATTCCTGATGACAAATTTAAGACACTGGTAGAAAAGTATATTGGTGGCTTAGGTGGAAATGAAATCGCATCCAATACCCGTGACATCGGTATGGAACCCAAAAGTGGTGAAAATAGTTTTACAGTGAAGGCCGGTAAAGAACCGAAAAGTATGGTGACCGAAATGATGTATTTCTATACACCTTACAGTCAGGCCGATGAAATGGCTTTAAACCTGCTGAGTGAAGTAGTGAATAACAGGATCACCGACATTATTCGCGAAAAGATGAGCGCTATCTACGGCGGCGGCGTGGGATTACGTTTGCAGAAATTTCCTAAAGAAAAATTCAGTATGCAAAGTTACCTGCCTTGTGGACCGGAAAATGCTGAGAAAGTGAAAGTAGCGCTTTGGGAAATATTAAATAGCGTAAAGGGGGCAGGAAATATTACAGCGGATGAGCTGAAGAAAGCAACCGAAACTTCCTTGCAAAAATATAGGGTGGGTATCAAAACAAATGGTTTCTGGGTAGGCTCCCTGAGCAAGTATCAGCAGCATTCGTTGCCTACGGCCAATATCATGAATTTCGAAACTCGCCTTGCTGAAGTAACACCGGCAACTTTGACCGCGGCAGCTAATAAATATCTGAGCGCTAAGAATGTACTGCATGCCATGCTGATGCCTGAATAGACGTTCACAACGCTTTTAAGCCAATAAAGGAGGCTATCCCGACCGTCGGGGTAACCTCCTTTTATTATGTGCAGATGCGCTTAATGCCTGATTTTGCAATAGGCTCTTTGTTACGATATTATTCTATTGCATCGCTGCATCATCTCATCTTTTGTGAAGAGATAAAAAACGTCATTTATGATATTTTCATCAGATGCTTGCAGATGGCTACTTCGCAATCATTTCAACGGCATAATCCGGGTTAAAATGTGAAACTTATACCGGTGAATTTCAATGGTGAACATCACGACCGGTGGCAACAGTTCATTTCTTTTTTAACCGGATCAAAAGACGGACTTACGTAAGGAATGCCGAGATTCATGCCTCTCACCACCAGTAAAATACCAACGATCAGCGAGATGTAAAAAGTACTTCTGCTAAAGACTCTTTGTGCAGACAAGCTTATTTTATTTTTAAAATAGATCAGCGCACTGAGTGACGGTATCGTTCCCAGTCCAAATAATACCATGAACATGGCCCCCGAAAGGACACTGCCGCTTACCATGGCTCCGGCCAGTGCTGCATATACTAATCCGCAGGGTAAAAGCCCGTTGATCATACCAAATAAAATGAAATAGATGGGGCCATTTTTTGAAAGCATAGACTGCTGCAGTTGTTGAAACAGTTTGCTTACCATACTGCCGGATGAAAATCGATTTTTC
The DNA here is from genome assembly GCA_020853515.1 of Chitinophagaceae bacterium. GTDB lineage: Bacteria > Bacteroidota > Bacteroidia > Chitinophagales > Chitinophagaceae > OLB11. The sequence goes on from JADYYU010000381.1 coordinate 2,344, forward strand.
AAAACCGGAAAGAAAGTGATTGCCAGCAGAAATACGCCCGCCAGAATGGAAAGACCTTGCTGCCATTTTATCATTGTAAAACCCTTGCCGAGCAAACCGGCTGTCATGCCTAAGGCACCGTAAGTAATGGCTTTTCCGATGTGATAGAACAACACAGACACAAGCTGATTTTTACTTTGGGCAAAAGGTAATCTCATTACTAGCGGGCCGCACATGCCAATGCAATGCAGACTGCCACTGAGGCCTAGTACCAATGCAGACAGAAATAGTAACATCAGATTGAAAGTGGAATTTCGTGGTAATAATTTTGCTGATGGGTCGATTCGATCTGCATCTTAACACGATAGCTGCCGGGAGCAAAGTCGCGATGACTAAAATGGTAAGCGCCGTCGTCTGATTTTTTCAGCATTCTGCTATAATCCTGATGACTGTTGGCAACATTGTAAAAAGTGAAGTTGGTTTGCACAACCTGCCTGTTCAGCGAATCGGGAAAGAAAAAAATGATCTCATTGTTTTCTTTTTTCATGGTTACGGTCTGCTGCAGCAGATCAAACTGGTGGCGCGCATCGATCACAGTCTGATAGGTCATTTCCTGTTCATAATAGTTGTCGCTCACCATGGCTGCAGGATTGCTGATGCAACTGTACACGAGGTACGACATAAAGAGCAACATGACTGCAAAGCCTGCAAGGATAACATTTCCGGAGTGAAGTATTTTTTTCATGGTTTAGTATTCTCCGATAAAGGAGACTTTTTTAGTTTGAATGATTTCATCACCGCTCATGATAAACAATTTGAAATTTTGTTTACGCTGTGTGATCTGGTCTTTAGGTATTTTAATAAAAAATTCTTCTTCGGTTGCTTTACCCGGATACAGGCTGTCCAGTTTTTTTCCTGCAAACTGCACCGTTGCGTTTTTATTATCCAGCTCAAAATGATAGGGCTCTGTGTAACCACTTTTGCTGACAATTTTTATTTTATACAGATTGCTGATGGTGCCATCTGTATTTTCCTGTAATATCTGACCCGGCACACGGAGTACGGTAGCGTCAAACTTGGTACGTGTAATCAGCAGTGCGATCAGCAGACCGGTCAGAACAAGCAGTACCGCCACATACATTTTGATCCGGTATGTGAATGTTAGTTTTGTTCCTTCAGCAATATTGTTTTCACTGGCATATTTGATCAGACCGGGATCTGAGCCCACCTTTTCCATCATCATATTGCAGACGTCAATGCATGCTGTGCAGTTCACACATTCAAGCTGGGTGCCATTGCGGATGTCAATACCGGTAGGGCAGACGTTCACGCACATGCCACAGTCGATACAGTCGCCTGGTTTTTCAGCAGCATTTCTTTTCTTATTTCTGGGTTCGCCCCTTAAGTAATTGTAGGCAACTACGATGGTGTTTTTATCGAGCAATACACCTTGCAATCGTCCGTACGGACAAATAACCGTGCAAGTAATCTCACGCACAAACGCAAACACGGCATAAAACAAGAAGGTAAATAGAAGCAGTAACATAAACCCAGCCGGGTGATCACTGATAGGTGCTTTGATAATTTTAACCACTTCTTTCAGGCCAATAAAGTACGACAAAAAGATATTGGCGATCATCAGGGAGAAGATGAGATAAACGATGTGTTTTACCGTCTTTCGAAGATACATTTCTGTGGTCCAGGTTTTTGAATCTGCAGCTTTTTGTTTATGAGCCGGACCTTCGATCCAATATTCGATTCGGCGAAAAACCATTTCCAGAAAGATGGTTTGCGGGCAGATCCAACCACAAAAAACGCGACCAAAAATCAATGTAAAGACAATGATAAACAGGAGGAAGACCAGCATGCCTATTCCAAATAGCATGAAGTCCTGAGGCAGAAATACCTGACCGAAAAATATGAATTTAGAATGACTGAAGTCGAAGAGAAACAGCGGATTACCATGATAGGATAAAAAGGGCAGTCCAAATAATAATCCTAAATAGAAAATACTGAAAGCGGTACGCAGGTTGTAGAGCTTGCCTTGCGGCTGAAAGACATACATCCATTTTCGTTTACCTTTGACATCTACAGTAGATATTTTATCTCTGAAATTTGGTTCTGAATCTGAGGGGTTCTTGTTCATACTACAT
>JADYYU010000382.1 GCA_020853515.1 Chitinophagaceae bacterium
ATGATAAAAGTTTCGTCGCACGACTTCAGCGTTTCGCGCGAAATGCCTTTGTCTTCCGAGCCCATTACAATGCAACACGGTGTACTAAAGTCCATATCCAGCAATGACTTTTCCGCTTTCAGATCACTCGATACTACTTTGATCCCGTTTAGTTTCAAAACTTCCAGAATCTGCTGCATACTTTTTTCTCTGCAAAAGGTGATCTGCATGAGTGCACCGGCCGATGTCTTCACCATGTCTTCATGCAAAGGGGCTGCATTTTTTTCGCTAAACAAAATGGCGTCAATGCCACAACAAACGGCACTTCTGATAATAGCGCCGGTATTGCGTACATCGGTAATGCCGTCGAGCAGTAATAACATGGGTACTTTACCCTGATCGTATAAATGCGAAATAAGATCCTGAATGGGTGTGTACTCCACAACGGCCCCAAATGCCAGGATACCCTGATGTGCACCTCTCACCATCGAATTGAGTTTTTCGATCGGTACACGAACAATGGGAATACCTTTGCTTTTGGCAAGCTTCAGGATATCTCCGATGGTATCGCCTGTGATCTGATGATGCATCAGAATACGGTCTAAAGGCTTATTTTGTTCCAATGCTTCCAGTACGGGATTTCGTCCGTAAATGAGTGACTTCTGAGTGGCCATATCTTGTTATTTATTGATGATAAACTTTGCCGTTTCTATGATTTTGCCATAGGCATCCAAAGCGATTACCACATATATTCCGTTAGGATAAGAATCCATATCTTCGAAAACAACCTCCTCGGTATTATTTTCAAAATCGTGTGACTGTAATTTTTTACCGATCAGGTTGCGCAATTCCACCTTTACAATTTTGCTGTTTTCTGCATTTTGTGCATTCCGTTTGACACTGAGTCTGCTGGTTTTAAGCGGTACCGGATATAACGAAAACATTTTCACCTCATCGCCGGCAAATGCGAATATCTGCGTCAGCAGCAACATTAGGATGAGGAGAGACTTCTTCATTTCAGTTACCTGCAAAAATAGCCCACATTCTCTACAATGTTGTTAGTTTTTCGTTTTTATTGCAATGCGGGCATCTTCCTGCGAAACAGCCGGATGCGGGCATTGATCGAGGGTAGGTTTTCGGCTTCGAGTTGCACAAGTATTTCCTTCAATTTTTTAAGCAGAACGCTATCCGAAAGGCATAATTCAAACAAAGCCTGCAATGCATTCACTTTTACGATACGGGAATGCAAAGGATCCGCAGCCCAGGTTTTCAAACATGACCACACTTCGGAAAACTCCTTGCTGTCGTAAGTAAGACGCGGTAATAATAAGGCGATATGCCACTGAAGTTCTTTATGCATCGGACGGTTTCTGAGCGTTCTCAAGTCATTTTGATGCGACTGAAGGTAATGCGGATGATCCCGTGTAATTTTTTCGATCAAGTCGACTGCACGCATGGCCGGCAGGCGTGCACCGCTTACCATGATTTGAAACAATTGATCAAAGTCCTGCTGATTTTTAATTTGGGACAGCAAACTTGCACTGTGTGCCAGTGAGCGAAGGTCTCCTTCCGAGAGTATGGTCAACCAGTCTGATGTCATTGTTCTTGCCGTTATGTTTTTATGATGCCCAAACCTTACACTCCTTTTTGACATGAATGATAAAAAGGAGCAAACGGAACAGGACCTTTTGTGCAGAAATCTACCATAAAATTACTATTTTACAGACTGAAAAGAAAGCCTATCTCTCCATTCAAATCAAAATCATATGAAAAATAAATTAGTGATCCTGAGTCTGTTCCTGCTCGCTGCGAGCTGTCAAGACCCGGCTGACCCGCATTCAGATAAGAGCAACACTAGTCTTCAGCAGGACACTGCAAAGCAAAATAGTAGCAGCCCTGCAAAAACCGCGGAGACAGCGGAAACACCGAAGGATAGCCTGCATGATATCAACGCCGACACCTTGATCGCCGTGACGATGTTAAATAAAAACAGCACTGATTTATTTGAAAGATTCGGTTTAGAATTTGAAGGAAACTGCTACGCCTGCGATCTGGCAGAGATCAGCATCGATAAAAATGTGCTGACGCTGCTGAATACCTGCGATCATAATACGCAGGAGAAAGTGACAATCATCACACAGCATGATGGCGACAATCAAATGAGTTTTGAAACGGACAATGGCACTTTCATTTTTACGAAAGAAAATACTTTGCCAATTTATACGTTACGCGTAAGCGGACGTTCTTCGAACAATAAAAACCTGAGAATAGGACAATGGTTTACCCTGAAGCATCTGCTGCCCAGGTTTAAAGTACATGATTGCGGCGACTTTGAAGGATAGCAGATCACACTGCCGGATCGCTTTGCAAATGTTTGATCATTTTGAAATGTGGAATGCCTACTTCCTCAAACTCCTCTCCTACCTGCTCATATTGCAGTTTAAGATAAAAGCCCATTGCTTCTTTTCGGGCATGTAGTTCGATCACAGCATATTCATTGAGAACACAAAAATTCTCCGCATAATTAACCAGCAAAGCGCCAAAACCACGCTTTTGCACAGAATCTGCCACGGCCATCTGACGGAGTTTGATCGTATCTTTATCCAGTATTTTAAGCATCAGACAAGCCTGCACTTCCTGATCGAGCAAGGCGATAATGATATACTGATCTTTATCTTCATTCAGATCTTCTTCGTACAAATTGAGTCCCAGCGGCACCCGCAACACCTGATGCCTGAGTGCGAGCACTTTAGGGTACAGGGGAGACTGATAATCGATCACACACAGTTCAAGATCCATGGAAGTGTATTATTTTAAGGCCTCAAATAGAATAGGTGCGACCGATTTTACCACTAAAAAATCATCGGGTGCGTTAAAACAGGCCGGATGTGTATTGATGCAGACGAGCTGCCGGATGATGCCTTGCTTTTTGATTTTTGCGATCGCATGATCAGTAAAAAGACCATGGGTGCAAACAGCAAAAACCTCCGTAGCACCTGCA
>JADYYU010000383.1 GCA_020853515.1 Chitinophagaceae bacterium
CTTTTGCGCCTCCGAAGGGAACATTCACTATGGCACATTTATAAGTCATCAAAGCAGCCAGCGCCATCACTTCATCCTGATTTACATCCATGCTGAAGCGGATACCGCCTTTTACAGGTAATTTATGATGAGAATGCTGCACACGATATGCCTCGATCACTTCCACTTTATCAGCAATTTTTACAGGAAACTTCATGCTGTAAATACTGTTACAGGCTTTGATTTGTTCTAAAATTCCTTTGTCTTTGATGTCAGTAAACGATGCTGCCCTGTCGAAATTGCGTTCTACACTTTCGAAAAAGCTATAATGTGCCGCCGGTTTACCTTTTGATGCTTTTGCCATGTTTTTGTTAGTTAAATTTTATGTTAGTTAAAAAGATATGCAGTGTGTTGGTTAATTGTTTGGTGGGTTATGTATGTGAACGCTTAAAGTTTCAGAGGTGTAACTTTGTTCAGTTTAACACCCGGTCTTCAGATTTAAATTTGGTCATTTCGTCATTTTTTTATCCCGAAAAAAAAATCAATTCATTACAAAATATGCAGTGTGCCTAGTATCAGTTCTCCTTCTTTTCCAGTTTATTCAGTTTTTTCTCCAGTCGGATCAGGTAAAAAATTATGCCCGCAAAGATAGTGAGCAATACTAAAACTACAAGATATATTTGTCCGTTTTGGTGCAGTACAGACGCGTTTTCATTCTCGTTCGCAGCATTTTGAGCAAAAACAATTTGCGATATGCCAAGCAGCATAAATGAAAAGGTGAATGCTAATATTCTATTCATGAGTAAAAATTTCGGGGAGTTCAATTTTTTTCAGTCTCAGACGGATGTCAAATATCCACAGACCCAGCATGATCCAACCCAGCATGGCAGGCAGCGACACATAACGCAGCATATGATCCTGGGTTTTCAGGGCTTCAAAAGGCTTGTTGTCCGATCCGGGATGCAGCGATGCCAGATGCGAGGGTATGATATAAACCAGCGGAATGAGCAGGGCAAATGAAAAAATATTATACACTGCTGCCAACCGACCACGCTTATCAGCATCCGGCAAGGAACTTCTTAAGATAGTATACGCCAGATAGATCAAGAGTGTCAATGCTGCCCCCACCTGTTTGGGATCGTTGCTCCAGGGAGCGCCCCATTGAATATAGGCCCACTCCATACCGGTAACCATGCCAAGCGCACCAAACCACAAACCCACTACCACAAATTCATTTGAGATAACATCGTATTTGAGATGGTTTTTGCGGAGGTATAAAATGCTGTAGATGACAGACATCAGAAAGCAAAACAACATGACATACCACATTGGTACGTGGTAAAACAGATTTCTGATTGACTCTTTTAATTTCGGCAAATAAGGTATTTTGATTAAAATACCTACTACGATTACATAAGCCAGTATGATAGTAGTTAGTATTTTCCACCAGTATTTTGCCATGCCTGTTTTGATAAAGTGTGCAAATATAGGGCATAAAACCCTAAACTGTTAAACGCTTTAATGTATTAATAACACATCATCTTACCCTGAACGGACTTCACTTGAAAAAGGTAATCAGCTCAGTTGCTTTTTGCCCAAATCATAAATACCAAACAGTGATACCGCCGCAACGACACTGATAAAAGCCCACAATGTATTGAAACCAAAATGATTGATGATTTGAGTACCTACCAGGGGTGCCGCAATCAGTGCCAGTGACCAGCTCATGGCGTAAAGGGCCATATAATCGCCCATGTTTTTATCTTTAGCCCTGTTTAGACTGTAAGTAGACATAAAGGGCATGGCCAGCATTTCAGACAAAGTCAGTAACAGCACACTGATCACCAGTACCAGCATGCCGTGAGCCGGTATCAAAACCAAAAAGGCTAGGATGAGCAAAACAATACCGAGGGAAATGAAATTAAACTGGGTCCATTTATCTTTAATATAAAAAATCAGAAACATCTCGATGGCAGCAACCCCGACTCCGTTGAGGGCCATCAGTAAGCCTATGCTTTGCTCAGAAAGATGATACTCGTTTTTAAAATACAGGGGAAAAGCTGTAATAAACTGAAAAAAGCACATGGCATACAGACTGGTGAACAGCAAAAAGAACAGATAATGCCGGTCGTGATACGGACTGTTTTGTTTTACTTTTTCACTGCCTGCTGTATTGCTTTTAGTATAGGTGCGCACCGGCAGCAACATACGTAGAAACACAGCCGCCAGGATGCAGGTAAGCCCGTCCGACCAGAATAAAAAGCTATAACTTTTCTGTGCTAAAAAGCCGCCCAGCATAGGCCCCACAGTAAAACCAAGATTCATAGCCAGCCGATTGAGCGCAATAGACTGCGCATAATTTTCAGGTTTGGAATACGCGTGAATCGCCGCAGAATTGGCCGGTCGAAACATATCGCCGGTGAAAGTGACCATAAAAGTAAAAAACGCCACTACATAATATTGCTGCACAAGGCCCAATATCAGAATCATGACACCGCTCAGCACGAGACTCCAGACCAGTACCGGATAAAACGAAATGCGGTCTACCAGCTTACCTCCTGCAAAAGCACCTGCCAGTGAGCCCGCCCCGAACATAGCCAGCACAAAACCTGCCTGCGGAATGCTGAATTTCAGTTGCACCGTCATGTACACACTCATAAAAAGAAGGACCATCGATCCGCACCGGTTGATCAGCATCGTGATGGCCAGTATCCACATTTCGCGGGATATGCCCGCATAGGCATTGCTGAAGATATGCGATATTTTACCGGATCGGTTCATGGGGTCGCAAAAGTAAATTTATTTTAGGTCTTAAAAAAAACAGCCCGTAGTAGCCACACCTGCTTATCTGAATTTTTCCTCTACGCCCAGAGCAAACAACGCAAAATCATATTTTACAGGATCTTCTTCATCAAACAGGCTCAGTATGCCGGTGAGCGCTGAAGCGGTTTTCCAGTTGGCTTTGTTGGTCTCTAACAGACCCAGCCGGAAAGCCACATTACAAACATGCACATCGAGCGGACAAATCAATTCTGCCGGGCTGATCTGTTGCCATAACCCAAAATCAACACCGTTGGCATCTTTTCGGACCATCCAGCGAAGAAACATATTGATTCGTTTGCAGGCTGAATTTTTAGCCGGCGTACTAACATGTTTTTCGGTGCGTTGTAAATGTTCGTCTGAAAAAAAATACTGTTGAAAAAGAATCAGGTTTTCCTTAATACCCCGAGAGCCGCCGAGCGTAAATGCAGTTTCAAGACTGTTATTCCTGCTGTAATGAAGTGAAAGAAAACGAATGAAATACAAAGCATCGTGCCCGTTAAAAGTCCGATGTTTAAAGTGCAGAAACTTTTTAAGATCTTGCTCGCGGTGATTTATTATAAAGTCATGGGGGCTGTTGTCCATCAGTTGCAGCAACTCTGCACTTTTGTTGATAATGGTTGTACGGTTACCCCAGGCAAAAGTGGCTGCAAAAAAAGCAGCGATCTCAATATCCTGCTTTACGGTAAAACGATGGGGGATACTCACGGGGTCCCGCATAATAAAACGTTCATTGTTGTACTCCACCACTTTTCTGTCGAGCAGATTTTTGAGGGCGATCCGGTTCATTTTATCTGATGGCATGTTTCGGTTGATTCTTGAATTTTGTGGCTGAGCAAAAGAAATCAATTTTGCAGAAATACTGAATCATTATTTTGTATTACTTTCGGTTTCAATTATAGTAAGCATGATGAATAAAACACTGGAGGAGATTAAATTTTTAGACGGACCACAAAGCAGATGGGAGGATTTTAAGATCACGGTACGAACGATGATCGATTTTATTAAAGGGTTCAGGATCCTTCATTTTGCCGGACCTTGTGTGACTGTTTTTGGCTCCGCACGCTTTACAGAAACACATCCGCATTATATCAAGGCCCGGGAGATCGGAGCGCAGATAGCCCGGCTGGGTTTTACGGTAATGACCGGTGGTGGCCCCGGCATTATGGAAGCGGCCAACCGCGGTGCAAAGGACGTAAATGGTCGCAGTGTAGGCTGCAATATCGAGTTACCCTTTGAGCAGTTTGAAAATCCTTACCTCGATAAGTCGGTGACTATCAAGTATTTTTTTGTGAGAAAGACCCTCCTCATAAAATACTCCTATGCCTTTATTGTGATGCCTGGAGGATTTGGCACCCTTGACGAGTTATTTGAAGCCTTGACACTGGTGCAAACCAAAAAAATCAAGAATTTTCCGATCGTAATATTTGATAAAGAATATCATAAAGAGCTGATCGCTTATATTGAAAAAATGAAGATGGCCGGTACGATCTCCGTGCAGGACCTTGACCTGATGCTGATTACAGACAGTGTGGAAGATACCGTAGCCCACATTACACAAGCAATCACCAAATTTGGATTAGGCTATGAAAAGAAATTCAGACCGCTGAAATGGTTTTTTGAATCAAGCGGCAATTAAGCCGATCACCCGTCCGAACGCAGGTCACAACTTAAGCAGGAGGCTGTCAATGGCTTTTTTGTTATTGGCATTAAATTTCAGCTCATAGATCAGGTCATCCAGCAGTTGTAATTTTTGACTGTCGGTGCCGGCATCTTTCTTTATTTCAAGTATGATCTTCATAATATAATCTTCGATCTGAATTTTCTCTTCGATTGTTTTTGCACTAAAGTAAAGTTTCAGTTGATCGATGAGCACCGAACGTTTTGTATTGTTGTCAAAATGAATACTCCGAAATTTTTTTATTTGCTCCTGCTTCATATCTTCTTTGAAAATAGAATATACGAACTTGATCAATAATAAAATAAGGTGATGCATAAAAAATCAACTGCTTTGTCAACATAAATAATCAGCAAATCGCAGAACCGGATATACTATCAACCGCTCTACTGCCGGATTTTTTTTGAAACGCTTCGGATACGGGTTAAGCGGCGTATTAATATTTACTCATGCCGCTTTCGGAGGAGTACTGACCGTTGCTAAGGTCATCCACGATGGGAGAACCTTGCGAATTGGCATTAATGAACTGTTTCCAGATCAGTTTACCATCTCTGGCGTCTACACAATAAAGGTAACGGTCGAAAGAAGTGAAGTAAACCAGATTACCATAAACAACTGGCGAACATTTGATCAGGCTGCCTGCAGGATATTTCCATTTCAGTTTGCCGCTGACATGATCGATCGCATACAAATTAAAATCATAACTTCCTACCAGTACGGTATTGGTTGAAGGGTGTATGGTAGGCGAAGAATTTACACGTTCTAAGGTATGATATTTCCAGCGCAGCAATCCGGAAATCGTATCAATACAATACAGTTCATAATCAGTACTGCCGATGATACACATGCCACCATAAACCATTGGAGAAGATTCTACTTTATCAAGAGTCAGGTAATTCCAAACCGGACTTCCGTCAGATTGTTTGATGGCATATATTTTTTTGTCCTGAGCGCCATAGTA
>JADYYU010000384.1 GCA_020853515.1 Chitinophagaceae bacterium
TAACCGTAACTATGGTTGAGTTTGCCGGCTATATATGCAGAAATTTTTTCGTTTGGTAATTCATCTTCGAGGTGGATCATTTCTACAATCAGGTCTTTCACCTTTTGTACAAAGGTACTTTTGGGATTTTCGATGATCTCGATGCCATATTTTTTGAGAGCAGTTTCCAAATCCTGGTATTGAGCTTTCGACAGGGCGTTTTTAATTTCTATTTCGCCAATACCCGTCATTTCAAATTCGATGCCCATACTATTCAGTTGTTCCTGCACAATAATTTTGCAGGCCTGATGTATATCATATTTTATCTGGATTTTCATAGTTTGTTAATTCAAAGGTATTACAAACAAACTGCAGAAATGGTATTACATCCTTAAAATTTCTTCAAGTGGTGCCCGGAAGTGTAACAGGCATTTATGCCTATTTGAGTAAGCGTTTACATGATATTATTCTCCTGCATTTGGATTTTAAATGCTTTCAAAAACAGGGCCCCCATATTTTTATGCGGAGGTACATAATCATTAAATTTATCCATCAGGGCCGGTGTTTTCATTTGTGCGGCCAGTTCAGTCCATATCTCTATCCAGTTAATATCTTTTCCTGCCAGCAGACGGTCCTGCACTGATTTGATAATGGGGTCGGTTACCAGCATGGTACCGGTTTGCTTGCTCGATATAATATGCGCATCTTCAGATGAACCTAAGATCGACGAGAGATTGTGATACCCGCCACAAGAGCCCAGAATGATGATTTTATTATCCTGATTCAGGTATTTCAAAGTGCCTGGCAGATGATAACTATGCCCGCGGTGTATCATAATGGCAGGTTTAATATTATGATCTTCCAGATAATTCACCAGCAGTTTCTGTGCTTCCTCGTCCTGCGGTTCGTCCAGTGGTAAATTCGCATAAACTGAAATTGGTTTGCCTTTGATTGAAGTCATTGTGATCCATTTGTCCGTTTTAACTATTTTCCAATCTTCCGGTTTGTAATTTGATAAAAAGCTGTTGTAAGACGATTTGCCATCTTCATCGCCATAAAAGAAGACCTGTTCAATGACTGCCCCGCTGTCGTTGATGATGTTTTTATTGGGCACATAGGCGATCGGCGGTATTTTAAGTTCTGTCTGCAGGTCATCGCTCGTTTGCTCCGGATTAATGATAGAAACAGTCAATGTATGTAATAAAAAGTAGATGATCAATCCTCGTTTGTCATTCTCAAGGTAGGTTCGCTCATAATCTTTCTTGAGTTCTGCCAGCAAATAGTCAACCAGATTATCATCCTGAATGCTGCCAATAGCATCTGCTACGTCCACCGCATCCTCCAGATCGGTTTCTTTGTTTTTATCAATATTGTGTACAAACGAAGCCATCAGTGTATTTCTGTTTGGCTCATCGATGGCTGCCAGATACTGACTTAACTTATTATATCCGGCGCACATTCTGATGAAGGTTCGGAATTTATCCATTTGCAGTTCCTGCAGAAATACGTCTCCTTTTACATCGCTCATTTTAGCCATCATGCGGTTGAATGAACCCACGAAGGTGCTGGTATATATTTCATCGCTGCAAAGTACCAGCAGGAAGTAGATCTCCTTCGCTGTAAGTGGTTCAATACATTTAAAACGCACAGGATCCTGAGCATCATGCAGTTCGTTCATGGTGCGCACATATTCAAGAGCCTGCTCTTTACACTCACGGTCAAGTATTTTTTTGCTGACATTGTCCGGTATCAATCGCTGCGCAATCAGGCTTTTATAATACGTGGCATTATCCTGTGTCAGAGTATTCACTTCGGCTAATGTTTTTCTCCCGTTTTTCAGGTCTTCAAGATAAACGATGGCACGCAGTGGTTTTTTGGCATTATCAGCAATATCCACGATGGTTTTTACCAGCGGATCGGTGCTTTTACGCACAATATTTTTTTCAAAAGAAGTACTGGTGGCATAGGTGAGTATCAGATTTGGCTTCTGGGGCGCTATCACTGTCATGAGTGTTACCGCGGCCTCTTTATCCGAAAATTCGTAAAACCTGGACATCATTTCATCCGGGTAAAGGCGCACCATATTGTTGTACACAGCTTCAAGGGCTGGACGGTCTTCTTTAAACATGTGTACACTTCCATAAACAGACCGTGTAAAATTTGAATTGATATAAGGCACCAGGCTTTCGTTGTCCTGCTGCAGTTTTAAAATATGTTCAAAATTATTGATGAGGTTTTCATAATACAAAGGATTAACAGTGCCTGAGGTCATGTCTTTGTAATATTGTTTCAGGTCTTCTTCCAGATAAAGCAGGTATTTCACTTTGGCCCAATGATCGAGGGGCAGGTTTTCAATCACGATCTGCAGTTGATCTACTTTTTTGATGATGACCTCGGTCAGCATTTCGCTGCTTTTTTTATTTTTGATCAAAATAATCTTGCCATCTACTTTTTCGTCAAATTCATCGGCGGACTTTTGCAGCCTGTCAATTTTATCATGCGAAAGCTGACGGTTGATGGGTATTGGTTCCCACAGCGAAGTGGAAGTATAGGGATCTTTTTTATCTTTTTTATCTTTCTGGGCAAATGCCATGTGAGAGCATAAAATCAGACAAATAATAAAGGGGATGAATTTCATATATGACATAAAAGCAAATGTAAAAATAAAATAAGGAACGGCAAACCCGTTTGGTTTACCTTAACAGATGAGTGATCTGCGACGAAGACGGCTGTATCAGACAGCCTGGATCAGCGAAGGAGGCTTGTTTTATGACATGCCCATTTGCCGCAGGTAGATAAAGTGCGAAGCAAGCGCCTTTCCGAAGGTTGGAAATGCATTGTATTTGATTTTGAGATCTTCGCAGGTTTTCTTGACGATCTTACTGATCTCGGGATAGTGAATATGCGAAACTTTTGGGAAAAGATGATGTTCTACCTGATAATTGAGACCGCCTACCAGCCAGGAGATCACTTTGTTGTTCATTGCAAAGTTCACGGTAGTATTCACCTGATGCAGGGCCCATTCATTTTCAATTTTATTTTTGTCGTTTGGTACCGGAAATTCGGCTTCCTCTACCGCATGGGCCATCTGAAACACGAGGGCAAGTGTAACACCCAATACAGCGTGCATGACAAAGAATCCAAGTAATGCTTTCCAGAATCCGAATATAAAGATGGGAATAAAAAAGAACAGAACAAGGTTGATTATTTTACCCAGCCAGAATTCCACATGATCGCTGGTTTTCATGGTTCTGATCTCGGTCGTGTTTATTTTTTTGGTTACCAGTTTCCAGTAATCATCAAACAGGATCCAGTTGAAGGTGGTGAAAAAATAGAGTGGTAGTGAATACAGATGCTGATAGCGATGAAACCAGCGGACTTTCTGTTCAGGGTGCAATCTGAACATAGGGTATTTGGCAATATCATCATCTAGTCCGTCAATGTTAGTGTAAGTATGATGCAGAATATTATGCTTGATCTTCCACAAAAAGGTGCTTCCCCCCATAAGGTCACCACCCAGAAATGCAATAATATTATTCACCCGGTTATTATCGCTGTAGCTGCCATGGGCTGCGTCGTGCATTACATTAAAGCCGATCGTAGCCTGTATAAAGCCTACCAAGCCGCACAGAAGCAGACTCAGCCATCCGGGGGGCTGTATAGATAATATAATTCCGTAAACGGTAAATAATGAAACCAGTAAAATAATCGTTTTTGAGTACAATTGCCAGTTGCCGCGTACCGGAATATTATTTGATTTGAAGTACTGCTCTATCCGTTCATCGAGCAATGTTTTGAATGGGCGGGGATTATTGGTAAAAGTAATTTTCGACATAAAAAAAAGTAGGGTGCAAATATCATACTTATCTCGGCAATTTCCTACTCACTGAGTGTTATTTTGGTGGTAAAAACTGCGTTCCGGTCGTTTTTTACGGCCAGAAAATAGTTACCGCCGGCCATTTTACCCTGAAGACTCAGCACAACCTTTTTTTCTTTTACAGTCTGTGTTTCCCGATATAAGAGCATACCCATTTCATTATATATGGTGATACAGTAAGTGCCTGCATCAGGCAGATCAATACTGATCTGGTCGCGGGTCGGATTGGGATAAATGCCTGCTTGTACACGGATGCCATCCTCTGCAGAAGCCGGTGCAGCCTGCAGGATCTGAAAGGTGTCGGTGATGCAATTCCAGTGATCACTGACATATACTACGGTATCATGGGTGGCCAAAAACTGAATGCTTTGTGTGGTATCACCGGTGCTCCAATTAAAGGGGGGCGTATGCCAGGCCGCCGCCAGCGTAAGAATAGACGGATAGCTGCAAAAGACCTTTTTGATTTTATTGGCATTTTTTAAAATAGTGAACCGGTCTTTAACAGCCTGTGCAGTATCAGTACTGATCCATTCTGCGTTTAACTCATTACCATGAATGCTCACATAAAGGGAACCATTATCGAGGTAATTAGCGTATTGCATCGCATTATGAGGCCATTGGGCCATAGGTAATTGGGGAACGGCGCTACCAGACCCGACCACCGTATAAATGACACCACTATCGCTCCGGGCCGTATTGTTTTTGATATACAGACAGGAATTGGGCGATCCGTCATAGCGGCCTGAACTATTCTGCACCAGATTTAAAGTAGAGTCAAAGGTCGATTCAAGCCCAAAATGATTTCGTATCATATTACTGCGCTGATAGGTATGGCAATGTCCGTTCAATACCAGATCCACATTGTATTTTTCCAGAATGGGATTGATGTTGGTACGCAAAGCCCCCAGATCTGTTTCGGCATCAGAATTGTGAGTGCCCATGCAGTAAGGCGGATGATGATAGCTGACGATGACCCAGGGCAGGGTATTTAAACTTAAATCATATTTCAGCCATTGCACCTGCGGTGAAAACGCGGTGTCTGCCAGTCCATAAAAAGTGCCGCTTACATTTTCAAGTCCGTAAGAATCCAGATTGATAAAATGTACATTGCCGATATTGTAAGAGTAGTAGCGCTCGTTGTTGCTTGCGATGCCGCCCATTTCGCCATTCTGCGGGTTCGAAAATATATCAATATAAGGGATCAGATGGTCTACCCGTCTGTTGTAATCATTGGCATAATCGTGATTACCGAGGCAGGGCCACAAAACAATATGCTTCGTAATACTTTTTTGATAATAGTTGAAAAACCCATCCTGATAATTGGCATCATAACCCAGGGGATAAGCATTATCACCCAGCAGAATAAAGCCGTTGACAGGCAAGGTGTCGGTATGCTTCTCGAAGGCATTGATGACTGCCGTTTCCTGCGGTGTATTTTTGGCCATATCTCCTACCGCCCAGAAACGCACCGGTTTATTATAGGTGGCAGAAGCAACCGGAGCAGTATGGAAATAATTTTGCGAATCGCCCTGTAGCGTGACCAGTGAAGTGCCTACACTGTAGTAATAACGAGTTTCAGCACTCAGGCTGCTCAGCGTTACAATGTGGTCGGTTACCAGAGCGGCCGTGTTTACTGCGATGTTGAGGTTATTTTTATTGGTGCCGTATTTGACCTGACTATTTCAAGGTACATCTGTTCGCCAGCGAATCACAATGCTATTGCTGGTGGCCATATTCATGTAGGGCCCGCGGGTCAGCACTTGTGCATGGTTTTTTTCAAAAATAAAAAAAGCTAAAAAGGTAAGGAGCAGAAATAGTCTCATGGGTAAGGGCCTGAAAAAGTGGTACAAAATAAAACAATTAATTCATATTAAGTTCACATTGAAATGATAAGGCATTCAAATCGTCCGCAGCTTCAGAAATTTCATCATGTTGCACAAGGAATTGCTCTCTTTGGGCCATAGTGATTTTGTTGTCGGCCTGCTGCATTTTGATTGTTACCTTTGCGGCCTAATTTTTTTTATGGCAAAAATCTCGATCAATCTGGCAACGGGTTCTATTAAGCAGGATGATATCATCGTTGGCATAGACCTGGGCACTACCAACAGCCTGGTAGCTATGATACACCCCGACAGCAAACAGCCGATGGCTCTGAAAGATATCGATCAGACAACCCTGGTGCCATCTGTCATTCATTTTGCGGCAGACGGCCTTGTTACCGTGGGGCATGAAGCCAAGCATTTTTTGCAGACCGATGCGGCCAATACTATTTACAGTGTCAAACGACTGATGGGCAAATCGTATCAGGATATTAAAGATAACAGTGATCGTTTTTCTTATAAAGTGATCGACAACGATACCGAAAGTCTGGTGAAAATTCAGGTAGGCGCAAAGTTTTATAGTCCGGTAGAATTATCGTCCTTTATTTTAAAAGAACTGAAACAACGGGCCGAGCATGTACTGAAAATGGATGTTTCGAAATGTGTGATCACCGTGCCGGCTTACTTTAATGACACGCAACGACAGGCAACCCGGGATGCGGGTAAATTGGCCGGTCTGGAAGTGTTACGCATCATAAACGAACCCACCGCAGCCAGTCTGGCGTATGGTATTGACAAGCAAAGCGGCGAAAGCAGGCATATCGCGGTGTACGATCTGGGTGGCGGCACCTTTGATATTTCAATATTGAGAATGACTGATGGCATTTTTGATGTGCTGAGTACGCGTGGCGATACTTACCTCGGTGGTGATGACTTTGACCAACTGCTGGCAAAGCATTTCAGTCTGCAATTGAATCTTTCTGACGATATTTTAAATGTGCAAAAAGAACTGGCACAGACGATCCGCCTGACCGCTGAAGAAGCTAAAAAGCAGTTGAGTCATACTGATTATTTTGAGGCCAAAATTCATGAAAAAACGGTATCGGTCTCGAAAGCTGATTTTGAAAAATTAATAGA
>JADYYU010000385.1 GCA_020853515.1 Chitinophagaceae bacterium
GTTACCGTGTCACCGTGAATGTATCTATAGATTGAATAATTGACATTCACAATATACACATAGTCAGAAGTATCAGCATTAGGTAATGAATCACGGATGATTTCAGCAACGTCATCATCAGTTAAATAAGCTTTGAAACTTTCTGCGATACCGGCTTCAAATAACTGCTGGTCTGTACCTGACCCTGTCAACCAGCCTCTGGCAGTTGCTTCAGCCTGCAAAAATAAACTTTCGTAAGAGGACAGCAATCGCACCGGAGCAGCACCAGAAGCATCATTGAGAGCCTCAGCACCTACATAATGACTGGCGATTGATTTGCCCGCTGCAGTAGCTGCGTTGTTGAAGTCGCCCTGAGCGATACCAACCACCCCAGACGCACCGGGAACAAAGAAGATATTTACCCGTGGATCAAAATTAGCATTCATGCTGTCGATCACGGTTTTGCTACCATAAATATTTTGTGTATTACCAACACCTACGATTTCGGAGTACACCGGATTCTGACTTCCGCCGGCTTCTGAAAATCTGATTTTTGCTTCTTCACCTTCAGTTGTAATGAAATACATGAAATTCGGATCGGCTGTAATTGCTGCGATGGTAGCCTGTGCTTTTGCAGGATTTACTTCAGACAGACGCATAGCGACTTTCAGTTTGAGCGTATAGCCAAATGTTCTCCACATGCTCATATCGCCGCTGTACATCAAATCATCACCACCCGGATGTACCGCTGAATTTTCGTCTATCAACGCGACTGATTCATCAATTTTAGTAATGATACCATCGTAAATTGCAGATTGTAAATCATAGGCCGGAGAAACGTTCCCTCCATCAGCATCTAAGGCTTTCAGCGCTTCCTTAAATGGTGCATCGCCCCAGGCATCTGTAATCACCTGATAAGTATAAGCTGTTAACAAGCCGGCAATTGCCATATACTGCTTGTTATTTTTTGCGCTGGCTGCATTGTACACATAATTCAGATCCGTGAGGGCTGATGCATACAGTATACGCCATGAAGTGTTGTAATTATCAGATGATGGCTGATTCTGATCATACTGCTTGTACTGATTCGCCAGCGGCGATTGTGTCCAGTATTGCGCCCAGAAAGAACCATTAATCTGAAACTGACCACCGACCACGTGGGCGATAGCTACCTGAGCGGAAGGAAGAACCACTTCTACACCCGGATTATTTGCAATATTAGGATTGGCATTCACATCAAGGTACTTTTTGCAGCCGCCTGCAAACAATGCACTGATCGCTAATAAGGTGAGTAATTTATATTTATTATATTTCATTTCTTTTATTTTAGTTTAAGTTATTTTAGAAGGTAAATCCGACTTTAAATCCATAGTTTTTAACAGAAGGTCTTGCACTGAAATCAAAACCTTGCTCATTTGAGGCACCGCCTGAGTTTACTTCCGGATCTGTGTAATCATTTCCTCTGTTGGTCCAGATAGCCAGATTGTTGCCATAAACAGACAAGGTACCTGAACCGATCCATGTACGTTTAAACCATTTTTGTGGCATATTGTAACCCAGTGCAAATTCTCTCAGTTTGATATAACCTGCTTTTACCAGATCCTGAGAGGCCGGTTTTACGTTGGCTGAAGTATAATAATAGTAAGGATCAGTTTTGTAGTCGGTATTTGTAACATATTCACCTGCTGCATTTTTCACTACTGAGTTATCCCATACATATGGTTCTCTGTTGTTAACGGTTGTAGAAGCTGCAACACCTACAAATTCAAGGATGTCTTTTGTTCTTGAGTAGAAGTAACCACCTTGTTTGGTATCGAACAAAATGTTCATGAAGAAGCCTTTATATCTTAAATTGGTTCCCCATGATGCAATGAATTTTGGCTGAAATGAGCCCAGGTAAGTAGGTGTAGTAGTTGACAAAGGATTTCCGCTTAAGGTATCGATGATCTGACGTCCCTGAGGATCTTTCGCGAGGTCAACCGCATAGAAAGTTCCCATTGGTTTGCCTACAGCAGCCACGATATTCATACCGCTGAAGCCGCCGATAATCACCTGATCAACGCCACCTGGCAATGAAATAACTTCATTTTTATTTCTGGTATAAGTACCGAAAACATCCCATCTGAGGCCGTTGTTTTTCATTTTAATTGGAGTCAGTTGCAATCTGGTTTCAAAACCCTGGTTTCTAACTTCACCTGCATTGATAATTCTGGAGGTAAAGCCTGAAGAAGATGGCGTTGGCACAGCCAGGATCTGATCTTTCTGCGTACTGGTGTACACGGTGAAGTCAGCTTGTATTCTGTCTTGCAGCAAACCAATTTCAAAACCAAGTTCTTTTGCGTTTTGTCTTTCATTTTTCAGGTTCGGATTACCCATTGAATTTTGATAGGTAAAACCAGGAATCCCATTGAAAGGGAATACATTTTCGCCAAACCCGCTGTTGATCACTGTAGAAGTAAAACCGGGATTGTTGTTTTGATAAGCGGAAGCATCATTACCTACTGAAGTAATGCTTGCACGCAATTTACCATGATTAAATGCTTTTTTGGTTGCGTCAGAAAAATGCTGGCTAAATAACCATGAAACACTTGCACCCGGATAGAAGTATGAGCGGTTTACTTTTGAAAGTGTAGAACTCCAGTCGTTACGGGCAGTAATTTCCAAGAACAGGAATTTATCAAAATCCAGATTTAAGGATCCGTACGCACCGATTTTTCTTGATCTTGTCAGGGAGTTTTCAGAAGCAATTTTATCTGTTGCATTGCCGAAATTATAATAATCTTCGATCACCAGTCCGTTTGTAGTAGGATCGATATTAGATGAAACAAAGTTACTTCTTCTGCTGTTTACTGAATGTCCGAGTAATAAATTAATACCCAGTTTATCAATCTGATAATTCATATTCAACATCAGATCATTAAAATATGAGTTGAAATTATCTGTAGATTCGAAGTAACCTCCGTTGATCGATTTAGGAGAACCGTAGAAATCATCTTCAACGGCAATAGTATTGATTTTGGGTGTTTTGAGATAAATACGATCAGAGATCATTTCACCACCAAAACGGTTGCTTAAAGTAAAGTGCTGATTTAATCTCCAGCCAACCGTAGTTTGACCTAATAAACGATCAAATTTATTTCGGTTGTCATAGCGTTCTGCTACATAATACGGATTGTCTGTATAGGCGCCATAGTAGCCATATCTTCTGATACCATTACTATCGGTAAAATCCATTGAATTAAATTTATCATCCAGATTTCTCAAATCGCTGATTGGAATATCGCGGGGTTGCTGACATACATTATTCCACACAGAACCATCTCCTTGTCCGCTTTGATCTAAACGTGAGTTACCATTTACATAGTTCACATTAAAGCTACTGAAAAAGTTATTTGCAAACTCATGGTTTGCATTCAGGCGGATACTGTATTTATCAGAAAAGGTATTAGGGGTAACGCCGGTTGCGTTAGAAGAATTGAACGAAAGAAAGAAGTTGCTTTTTTCTGTACCACCTGAAAGGCTCAGATTGTTTTCATAAGCTTCACCGGTTTGGAAAAAGTCTTTCACATTATCTTCGATCGCAACATAAGGTTTGATTCTTTGGTTGCCGTCAATGATTTGTCCCCATGGTCTTAACTGGCCATCAAAAGGCAAGCCCCAACTGAAGTTTTCGCGGCGGTCGTCGTTAATACCATGCATATCGCCCTGACCAAACTGATTTTGGAATTTAGGATACATCAACACTCTTGATCTGGCATAACCTGTGGTAAAGCCCACTTCTGTTTTACCTGATTTTGATTTTGCTTTACCTGATTTAGTAGTGATCATGATAGCACCATTGGCACCTTCAGAACCGTAAAGTGCAGTCGCTGCAGCACCTTTCAATACAGAAATACTTTCAATATCATCCGGATTCACATCATTACCTCTGTTACCAAAGTCAATTTGTTTCAAACTGTTAGCTCTTAAGCGGTTACCGTTATTTACGGGGATACCGTCGATCACGATCAGGGCATTATTATTACCACCGATTGACTTTTCACCACGGATTACCACACGGGTAGAACCGCCGATACCTCCGGTTGTATTTGTAATATTCACGCCGGATACTTTACCAGTAAGGGCACCGAGTGCACTCATATTATTCCCTTTATTAAGGTCATCATTGCTTACCGTGGCCGTGGCGTAACCCAGACTTGACTTTTCCCGCTTGATCGCCTGGGCAGTTACTACAGTTTCACGGAGTGAAAACTGGTCTGCGACCATTTTGATCACCATGCCGTCCTGTGCCGATTTTTCTGTGGCCTTCATACCGATTGCACTGATCGTCAGTGATTCGCCGTCTTCGACATTTAATTTAAAGTTACCATTGGCGTCTGTTACGGTGCCTTTGGCTGTTCCTTTTACCCGGATCGTAGCGCCGATAACAGGTTCTCCCTTGTCGTCGAGCACTTTACCTCTGATAGCTTCAGCCTGTGCCAGCACTATTTGCACACCGGCAAACAGCAACGCAATCATTAATAATATTGATTTCTTCATGCTTCTAATTTTAATTTAAGTAATAATTCTTGGCGTAAACCTATAAAGATGTTTTAGAATAAGCAAATATTTTTAACATTATTTTACATCGGCATTCACTTTTGAGCAAAGCGATCTCTGATATACAGCCCGTTTGATAGAATAGAATACCACCCTGTAAGCCGCTTTGACTAAAAAATGATGCCTTTATTCGCTTAATACATGATAAAAATGCAAATTTGTCCCCTTTGAGACTGATTTTCAACGATATACGGATCATTCTTCATATTTATTTCATTATATTGATGGCAGAATGGCAGATTTAATTCCGTAACCTCGGCCTCACACGCTTTGTGAACCCTGAGGCTCTCCCCATCTAAATACTCTTCTTATGAAATGTCGGTGTTTTATTCATTTTCCTTAAAGTTCATCATTCAGTAAGTACTTTCTGCGCTACCATGCCCACCCTCCAATAATACTCCTCCTTCGTATAATTTCTCACATCAATTTCATTTTGTTTGGTAATAGAAAGCAATTGTTCTGCTGAGCCGAATCGTTTTCTTCTATAATTTGCCTTTCAGTCTGACAAACGGGGATTTTTTGTCCTTGTTTGGAATTTGCCATTTGCCGGATACGGGTTTACCTCCAAATCACCCCTGCCGACTCGTCATTCGTGCAAAAACCGGTATAAATTGAAAACTTTCGATACAATTGACCGTTTCAACCTATGCATGCTCAAAAATAATTCGGGATAAACATTCTAGATCATGGCGGCTATCCTATAACTTAAAAAGCCTGGCAGTATGCAGAGAAACAATATCTGCATTTTTAGGCTATGGATACCCTTCAAAGAAGTTTTGCCCGTAAACATAATCTCTACCCGAGCAATCAGTTCATTTTCAAATGCAAAACTTTCCGTGATATCAGTACCATCCTTAAATAGATTCGGGCAATTCCTGACTTTATAAAATATATCGTTTTACATGCAACCCCACTATTTCGCAAAAGTACTTTCCCGGCTACCTGTTTCTCCCCTATCACTTCTGGCAAGGCATCTGGAGATGGCGCTGAAATGCTATCATACGGAATAAAAAAAACGAAATAGCACTCCTATATTAAGCCAATAACATGCACGAAGTAGTCTGAAAAATATCATTTGTTGCCACTGACATTGAATTTTGATGATTAGGATAATCAAACTGTCCTATCTGTATGGTTGGAATGACAAGAACGTTTAATTTGAATCGCTTAGATTTATTAACTTTCATCTATAAAAACGGGCGCCTTATTTATTATTCTTTTGCTTGAAACAGAAGCATGATTATATGGCCATGGTATCTGCTTCAAGTTTCGTAACTTTGTAAGAATCAACAATATTTTTTAAATGAAAAATAAATTTATGTTGTTATTGATATTCATCATCAGTAACATGACGATACAGGCACAAAATCCATATGCGAATTATAATCATTGGATTACAGATGATTGGGTATATGCTGTTGCAAGTGATGGGGTCAATACCTATGTCGGAGGTAGCTTTTCTGCAGTAGGCCCACCCACCGGAGCGGGTACAAAAATCACTGCAACCAATACCAACCCCGATTTAAGTCAATGTCGTCCTAATTCACAAGTGACGGTTTCCATACCAGATGGATCAGGGGGCTGGTATATAGGAGGCAATTTTACGACTATCGTTGTAGACTCTGCGACCACAGTTACCCGCAATTATCTGGCACATATTTTAGCGAATGGCAAATTAGATCTTGTATGGAATCCGAACCCAAATAGTAATGTTTGGGCAATAGCCACTGATGGCGCCAATGTTTATGTTGGCGGCTGGTTTACAAGCATTGGGGGGCAAGTGAGAAATCGCCTTGCTAAACTATCAGTTACAGGCACAGGCTTAGCAGATGCCACTTGGAACCCAAATGTAACAGGCGGTCCTGATGTTGCAGTTTGGAAGTTGATTGTTTCAGGAAGCAATCTCTTTGTATCAGGCAACTTTTCTAATATCGGGGGACAATTACGTAATCATATTGCAAAAATAAGCACCCTCGGTACCGGTTTAGCAGATGCCGTTTGGAACCCAAATGCAGACGGTGGAGGTATTGAAGCCATGCTATTGAATGGCAATGATTTGTATGTAGGCGGTAGCTTTTTTAATGTAGGCGGACAGGTAAGAAACAGAATTGCAAAATTAAGTGCAATAGGTACCGGACAAGCAGATGCCGTATGGGATCCCAATGCGAATGGCAATCAGGTATCATCATTCGCAATCAATGGCAACACATTATATGTTGGCGGCTATTTTACTTCTATAGGGGGCCTGGCACGCAATAATATAGCCCGAATCAGTACACTGGGAGCTGGCAATGCAATCATAGCCTGGAACCCTAATACGGATTATCCTGTCAGAACAATGTCATTGAGTGGCAGCGATTTGTACATAGGAGGAAGTTTTGGAACAATAGGAGGACAACCCTATGCAGCGATCGCTAAATTGAGTAGTACAGGCAGCGGAGCACCAGACCCTAACTGGAAACCAATCATCAATCGCTATGCTCATATTAATACAATTGCAACCAATGGAAGTGATGTGTATATAGGTGGAAGTATGACGATGCTGGGCGGCGTAAAAAGAAACGGATTAGCAAAATTTAGCGCCACCGGAAATTGCGAATTAGATACAGCATGGCATCCGATAGCAGCCACAAATAATACCATTTTTGCATTGACCTTACAAGGAAATTATTTGTATGCTGGTGGAGACTTTAATTACCCTCCGGCAACAAAATTAGCTAAAATAAGTACTTCGGGTATTGGTTTACTCGATCCGACATGGGGAGGGTCTGCCAACAATATCGTACGTGCCCTTACAGTCTACGGCAACTATCTTTATGTGGGTGGAGATTTTACTTATGCAGGTGGAAATAGCAGAAACAGAATTTCCCGATTAAGTACCACTACAGGCATTTCAGATCCTGCCTGGGACCCCAATATCAATAATACCGTTCGTAGCATTGCAGTGAGTGCTCAAGGAGTCTTTGTTGGGGGCGATTTCACTACTGTAGGTGGTAGCAACCGAAACCGCATTGCGAAAATAAATTTGGCCAATGGCGCTTTAGATATGACATGGAACGCCAATGCAAACAGTACCGTTCGTGCTTTAGCCCTTGATGGCAATGATGTATATGCAGGAGGAGATTTTTCAAATATTGGCACTCAAACCCGATACCGAATCGCGAAATTAAGCACTATTGGTGCAGGCAATGCAGACCCCATTTGGAACCCACATCCCAATACCGATTTTAGCAGGGTAAATGCCTTCATCTTACACAGCAATTATCTTTATGCTGCTGGTAATTTTGACACCCTTGGTGGACTGCCAAGAAATAATATCGCGAAATTAAATCTGACTGGAACAGGGAGTGCTATAGGCAATTGGAATCCGAATGTGTTTAATGAAATTTATACAATGGCAGCTTGTGGAAGTGAACTTTATTTAGGTGGAGGGTTTCACCAGGTAGGTGGTCAAACACGTGATAATCTTGCCAAAATATCTACCACAACAAACGCCCCATTGCCCGTAAGTTTGAAAGAGTTTGCAGGCAAAAAAATCAATACTGGCAATCGTTTATACTGGACATCCGCGATGGAACAAAATAATGATTTTTTTACCCTTCAACATAGCACCGATGGTATCGAATTTAATCAAACAGCCCAGATTCAAAGTCTTGCAATGCAAGGCAACAGCACTGACTTTATAGATTATCAATTTGAAGACCTCCATGCAAAAAGTGGGCATAATTATTATCGATTATTGCAAACTGACTTGGATGGAAATCAACAAATAGTATCTAAAACCATCGACCTTATTTGGAATGCCGAGGGGCCTTTGTTTGGCCTATATCCTAACCCAACAGCTCAGGATTTGAACATTGATATTATGGCTACCCAATCAGGCACTATGCTATTGTGGATTATGGATTTGAATGGTAGAAAAATGAAGCAGGTAACAATGCCAGTTACTCCTGGTGCAAATCAGATCTCAATTTCAATATCAGATTTAGCAAAAGGGATATACTTATTTCAAGTAACGGATACACAAAACCAACAATTATTATATACTGAAAAACTGGTGATCGAATAAGGGCTAATGCAATTGATTTCATCTGCTTTGGTAGAAAATAATAACTCTCCCAAAACATTATACAACTCCTTCTTTTTTCCTTGTTTGTTTTTGATATAGAAAACGGCACTTGTTGGATTTGGAAAGACCTCTAATGTCTCGCTCTCTTCTCTCACACTCACACCGCCCAGTGCCCAGCACACCTGCGCACCCAGGCTGTAGTTTGGCATACACCTGTCAGATGCTCTTGAGTACTTTTGTGGTTGTTTTTCATAATAGTCGTTTTTTAATTATTTCAAAGTTTAACAAATTTTTTATTAAATCCTAATATTTAACAATTGGCAGATTTATTTCGGCAACTACATCTTATTTTGCATATTGCCTCGTTTACATTCCAAACTTGTACAACCCGAAAACACCGAAGGCATTAACCATTGCGCTAACAATAGCGCATATTTTACCAATGTGGCCGGCGGAGAGGAGTCTGCAGGTATCCCCTTTTACAAGATCTAGATCGAATCTTATAAAAAATCACTTTACAAATAATTAAATATATCCTTTTTTTGCCTGATAATCAATGTATTATAAGCTCAACCGAAAACTTTTTTAGTAGAATTGATTGAAAAATGAAAGCTTGCATTACCTTTGCGCTCCTTTTTAAATCATATAAAATTAGAATTTAATAAAACATGAGACATTTAAGTTACAAAACACAGTTTGCCAATAAGCAAAACCATAAACCAGAATGGTTTGTAATTGACGCAACCAACCAAACTGTAGGTCGTATGTGTACACGTATTGCATCTGTACTGCGTGGCAAACACAAACCTACTTATACACCACATGCCGATGCAGGTGATTTCGTAATTGTGATCAACGCAGAAAAGATCGTATTTACCGGTAATAAGTTAGATCAGAAAACCTATCTTACTTTTAGTGGCTATCCAGGCGGTCAAAAAGAAGAAACAGCCAAGAATTTACTGGCTCGCCGTCCGGAACAAATCATCGAAAGAGCTGTAAAAGGCATGTTGCCAAAAAACAGACTTGGACGTGCGATGTTTAAAAAAATATTTGTGTATGCAGGTGATACCCACCCTCATGCTGCGCAAAAACCATCCACACTTTCTTTAAATTAATTTTCAAATCAAATAATTATACCCTTTTAAATAATGGAAAAACTAAAAAAAGCAATCGGTCGAAGAAAAGAAGCAGTAGCTCGTGTTTACCTGAGCAAAGGTAATGGCACTATTACCGTTAACGACCGCGATTATAAAAAATACTTCCCTTTGATGTATTTGCAAAATCAAGTAGAACTGCCGCTTAAAACAATTGACGCTTTAGACAAATACGATGTAAAAGTGACTGTTGATGGTGGTGGTCAGAAAGGACAAGCCGAAGCAATCAAATTAGGCATTTCACGTGCATTGTGTAACACAGATGCCGAATTGAGAGTAGCCTTAAAACCTGCAGGATTATTAACCCGCGACCCACGCTCGGTAGAACG
Organism: Chitinophagaceae bacterium; assembly: GCA_020853515.1. Classification (GTDB taxonomy): domain Bacteria; phylum Bacteroidota; class Bacteroidia; order Chitinophagales; family Chitinophagaceae; genus OLB11. The sequence goes on from JADYYU010000385.1 coordinate 10,131, forward strand.
TAAGAAATTTGGACACAAAAAAGCCCGTAAGAGCTATCAGTTCTCCAAACGTTAATCCTTTTATTTTATTTCAACAATATTTCAAAATTTATTTAAACACGATTTATATATATCATGTCAGAAAATACAACATTACAACAGCAATTACTGGAAGCAGGGGTACATTTTGGTCACCTTCGCAAAAAATGGAATCCAAAAATGCTTCCTTATATCTTTGCTGAAAAGAAAGGGATACACATCATTGATCTGAACAAAACCATCGAAGGATTGACAGAAGCTGCAGCAGCAATGAAACAAATTGCCAAAAGCGGTAAAAAAATTCTTTTTGTAGCGACCAAAAAACAAGCTAAAGAAATCGTTACAGAATGTGCGCAAAGAGTGAATATGCCTTACGTAACAGATCGCTGGCTCGGTGGCATGCTTACCAACTTTGGTACCATCCGAAAAAGCGTTAAGAAAATGCAGAGCATCGAAAAAATGCTCGAAGATTCAAGCATCAGCATCAACAAAAAAGAACGTTTGACCCTGAAAAGAGATAAAGATAAAATGGAAAAAGTACTGGGAGGTATCACCGATATGGCCCGTACTCCTGCAGCCCTCTTTATCGTAGATATTTCACACGAACATATCGCAATGTCTGAAGCACGCCGTCTGGGTATCACCACCCTCGGCATGGTAGATACCAACAGCGATCCTAACAAAGTTGACTTTGCGATTCCAGCGAATGACGATGCTACCAAATCTATAGCCATCATTACCAATTACATTACTGCCGCTATCATTGAAGGTCTGCAGGAACGTGAAACGGAAAAAGATAAAATGGATGATAACGAAGAAGAAACTGAAGAATTAGACGAAAACGGTGGTATTACCGATAGCAGCGAAAACAATCAGGAAGCTTCTAAAAAATCAGCTCCGCGCAAAAAAGCGACCGGAACCAGAAGAACAGCCGCTCCGAAGAAATAGGAATCAAAAGTAGAAAGTAGTGAAAAAATGTTTTGCAGGTCAGGGTCTGCTGCTTTTTTCAGCGGAGTTGCGACGCTCCGTTCATCTTTCTTCTATATCCTGAACTTTTATATAAAATAAAATATATTAATCCATGAAGCAGTCTGCCTTTTGCTTCATAACCAAAAAATAAAAACAAATGAGCACAATAACAATCACAGCCTCAGACGTAAACAAATTAAGACAACAAACAGGTGCCGGTATGATGGATTGCCGCGCTGCCCTGCAGGAAACCAACGGCGATTTTGAAGCAGCTATCGATTTTTTAAGAAAAAAAGGTCAGAAAGTAGCCGCTAAACGCAGCGACCGTGATGCAAAAGAAGGTGTGGTAATTGCCAAAACTTCTGCTGACAACACATATGGTATCGTTATGAACCTGACATCAGAAACCGATTTTGTGGCCAAAAACGAAGACTTTATCAACCTGGCCCTTAGCTTCAGCGATACTGCAGTAAACAACAATGTAAAAACACTGGATGAACTGAAAGCTACTGAAATGGGTGGTGTTACCATCGCAGATAAAATATTGGAAACTGTTGCCAAAATCGGCGAAAAGATCGATATCACATCCTTTGAAAGACTGGAGTCAGAAAGTGTGGTGGCCTATAACCATGCCGGTTACAGAGTTGCAGTACTGGTATCATTAAACAAACCTTCTACCGAAGCTAACCAAAGTGCCGGTAAAGATGTGGCCATGCAGATTGCTGCCATGAACCCTGTGGCTGTTGATCCCGCTGCAGTTCCTGCAGAAACCATCGCCCGTGAAAAAGATATCATTATGGACCAAATGAAAGCGGACCCTAAAATGGAAGGCAAACCCGAAGAAATGATTTCTAAAATCGCTGATGGTAAAATCAACGCTTACTTTAAAGAAAACACCCTGTTGGCACAGCCTTTTGTAAAAGATGGCAGCAAAACAGTCACTGAATTTCTGAAAAGCGTAGAAGCTGATTTGACAGTGAAAGCATTTTCACGATTGAAAATCGGATAAAGATCAGTTAGTCTGCCATGTCGGACCACTTAACTATTTAAATTTATCAAAATCCCGGACTTTATCAGTTCGGGATTTTTATGAATACTAATAACTAAAATGAAAGCTGAGTACTAATCCCGGGAGAACTCAATTTATGAAAACAAATGGATGCCGGCATTGCATTAATCAATACTGAAAGTACATGATCCCATTTACATTTCTACTGATCATCTTGTACGTTCAGTTAAGCAATACAACGATTCAGCAAAGCAAGCAATTTTTACTGCAAAATAGCTGCACTTGACTGCAAAACTTGACAGGGCCAATTTTTTGCTTTACATTTATCGCTGGTTTTGCAATAGGACTTGGCAATATGAATAATCGACCGCACTACAGAAGAATGATGATTAAATCTAACTGAATAGAACTTTGCTTCTTCTCAGATGGCTGCAAAGAAGTAATATATTCAAAAGAAGAGGCAGTTTGAAGACTAAAGCAAATCAGCAATTCCACTTTCTAAATTTAAAATCATGAAAAACATTTTGCTTATTTTATTGTTGATTGGCAGCGTGCTGGCCGCTAAGGCTCAGCAAAAAACCTTTCAAACCGCTATTGACTATAATGACTTTGTAGTTGACTTGCAGGACAGTATCGGATACAGTTTAGTATCTTTCAATAATGTCATTGGCGCCGAAAATATAACCCATTCTGACATTCGTACATTAGGAATGGACAATCTTGAAAAATGCAAAAAACTTACAAAAGCAAAAATAGATATTCTTCAAAAAAACAAACCTTTCGCAAAAGGCGATGCGCTGAAACAAGCCGCCCTTAACTTGTTTAATTTTTATTATAAAACCATGAATACGGATTATAAGCGCATGGTTGAATTACTCAGCGTCGAAACGTATACTCAGGGCACTATTTCACAGTTGACAGAAATTCAGGAAAAAGTGACCGCTGAAGAAAAAATACTGGATGATGCCTACATCGGCGCACAAATGGCATTTGCCAAGCTTTACGGTTTTGAGCTTACTGAAAATAAAACTGAAAAGGATGCAGAATCACAAGAATAAACACCCTCAGTTTCAATTTACGGATGAAGTGCCTTCAGTTTTTTGAATGTTTTTTCTGAGTACAAAACCGCCAATCTTCTTAAAAAGGGTCTCCAACTTTTTATGTCCCTCTGAAACATACTTTTTTCTGTCACTCTGAGCTAACCTTTTCCTGTCACTCTGAGCCGTACTTTTTCTGTCACTCTGAGCTAACCTTTTTCTGTCACTCTGATCTGTACTTTTTCTGTCACTCTGAGCGAAGTCGAAGAGAGACAGAAAAAGTGAAATCAATACTAATAATTACTAGTATTCAGTTATAGTGATTCGTGACTGTCTTGCTTCGACTGCGCTCAGCATGACAGATGCGATGAA
>JADYYU010000386.1 GCA_020853515.1 Chitinophagaceae bacterium
ATACTACTTTTCAGAAACCTATCAAAGCAATACATCCTATGTGTTGCAGGTGAGGAAGGAGGGTAAAAAGTTACGATATACCACCGGTCCGCTTGGCAATGCTTCAACTGCAGAATGGGTAAAAGTTTACCCTACATTATGTAGCGACAATTTGTTCATCGACCTGCAGAGTATAAGCAGCAATCCTGAGTACACTGTAAACGATCTGTCGGGCAAACTAATATTGAAAGCAGCTTTGAACGAACAATACAATAAAATTGACATGAGTAAACTAAGCCCTGGCAATTACCTGATTAGCGTTACAAACAACAATGCACATATGAACTTTAAGATTATTAAGAATTAACGTATGCATCTCTCACTTCCTCCCAAAATCAGCAGGATTTTCGCCCCAGGCTTTGGTTTCCCATTTCAGGATCTTGTTTTTGTACTCATTTTCATGCAACCATTTCACCGCACGTTCCAGCAGTTCAAAAATTTTCTGATTCTTGCGGGTGGGTTTCAGTTTGGTGCGGGGATTCTTAAACTTTACCCAGGTAATGGCATTTCTACTGTCAGAATAAATCGGCAAGTTAAGCTTACGTTGTTTGCAAAAAGCCAGCGCATGTACGATCGCTAAAAATTCCATCACATTGTTGGTACCATCTGCGAAAGGTCCCTGACGGAAAAATTCAGCGCCGGTATCCGTATCCACGCCTCTGTACTCCGCAAGGCCGGGATTGCCGCTGCAGGCCCCGTCTACACAAATACTCTCCGGCAGCGGTTTGCCGATCCGTTTCAGATCTTCCTGACTGATAGTATGAACAGCCTTCACTTCTTTTCCGATAAATAATTTGCTTGAACTTGCAAAGGCCTGCTCAGCCATATCCATGGTGGCAAAAGATTTATAGACGGCCCCTTCTACCCCGTCGATCTGCTTTTTACAATCGGCCCAGTTATCATATATGCCGGGGTCGATGCCTTCCCATACAACATAAAATTTTTGCTTTGCTTTTTTGCTCATGGTCTTCTGTGCTTAAAACCGCGTCACTAATTTGAGATTGAGCAAACGATTGGTGAGACGGTTAGGCACCGCATACACCCTTGAGCTGCTTTGATCCTGTATCCATAAATAGGAAATGGTATTTTGAATACCCAGCAAATTAAAGACTTCCAGACTCAGCCACATCGATTTGATATTGCGGAAATAGCTGTAACGGGGCCGGTCTTTGCGTTCGCCATCAAGCAGCAGCGCCATAAAACCCACATCTACCCGTTTGTAACTCGGTATGCGCAGGGTGTCTCCATAGCGGTTTTGGTCGGGAGGACCAAAGGGCAAACCCGTAGAGGATAGTCCGCTCAGAAACAATTTAAAATTTTTGTTGCGTGGCAGATAGTCGGAAAAAAACAGTCCGAAACTCACCCGCGAATCTGTAGGCCGTGGTATATAACCCGGGTAGATCGTGGTGCTGTCGCTGCCGTTTACTTTGCTTTTAATCGTCACCTGATCGTCGAGCACATCCTCTCCTGTCTTCATTAAACCCAGACTGATCCACGATTCTGCATCCTTTACAATATCGCCGTACAACCTGAATTCGGCCCCGTAGGCATATCCTTTCGCATTGTTTTTACCAAAGTAACGGATGCGCACATTATCGTATTCATAGGGCACCAGATCCCACATATTTTTATAATACCATTCGGTGGTAAATTTAAATGGACGATCTTTAAAGGCAATAAAATTATAATCAAGTCCGAGTACTGCGTGAAATGATTTCTGGGCTTTCACATCAAAATTGACATTGCCATCGAGGTTACGCATTTCACGATAAAAAGGGGGTTGACTATAAATTCCGGCAGCACCTTTAATGATGACATCTCGTTTCCATTTGGGGGTCCAGGCCAGTTGCAGACGTGGACTTACCAAAAACTCTTTGTTCAATGCATTGTAATTGACCCGCACGCCTCCTGTTGCAACCAGACCGATGGAGTCGAAGGCGATATTATCCTGCAAAAATGCAGAGTAGCGACTATACACAAAATCCTGGGTGGTTTTGTAACTTTTTGCCATATACAGGGCCGAGTCAGAAAATGGCTGCGAAAATCCTGCACTGTCGCGGCGTTCCCACTCGTTCAGTTTATCGCTGATATTCACGATTTCCGTATTGACACCCCATTGCAGAAAATGCCTGTTAGCGTCATAAGAACCTTTATGTCCGATATTGGCCACATTTACATTGAGATAGTTGCGGGCATAATTATGCACCACACCGGTTCCGATGGCATATTTTACTTCGCCAAAATTTTCCTTGCCCAGATCCGTTTCTATTTCACCCAATAAATACTCGCCCTGTATGTCGTAAGTTTCAGATTCATTGGTTTGAAAGCCGCAGGCGATCAGTTTCAAAGTGGTTTTTTCGTTCGGTGTATTGATCAAAGAAATGCCGCCATAGCGCGAATCAAATTTATCCGTTTCGGCACCGCTGTAATATGTTTTCAGTTGAAAGGCCCGGTTGATGAGTCCGAAGCTCTGGGTAGAACTGGCGGGCTGAAAATCGAAACGGTTGCGGGCGTAATTGGCAAATACATCTACCTGCCAGTCGGTATTAAACTGGTAACTGACGAATGTCTGAATATCGGTGAACGTAGGATTGTAAACCCCTTTGGTTTGCTGTGCCTGCAATAAATACTGATTTGATTTTTGCCGCAGGCCCACCATATAAGAAAGCCGCTTTTTGATACCGGTACCTTCGATATGAGCTCCTAAGCCCAGCATACTCAGCGACACACTGCCGGCAAATTCTGTAGGACGTTTATAGGTAATATCGAGCACACTGCTCATTTTGTCGCCGTATTTCGACTGAAAACCACCCGTAGAAAAAGTGACTCCGCTCACCAGTTCGGGATTGATAATACTCAGTCCTTCCTGTTGTCCGCTGCGCACGAGAAAAGGACGGTACACCTCAAAATCGTTGATATAAACCAGGTTTTCGTCAAAGTTGCCGCCTCGCACATTATACTGTGAGGTCAGTTCATTGTTATTGCTTAAAAATATTTTCAACTGCCCTTCGATGCCCCCCACGATGCTGGGCATTTTATCATACAGTTTTGGGTCGATCCGTATAACACCGGGTTCGGCCCTTCTTTTATCAGCCCGCTTTCTGATGTCTTTCATAATAATGACTGTCGCCTTCAGCGTGATACTCACATTCGCCGTTTCGCCGGAAGCCAGCCTTTTAAATAAGGTTTTGGTTTGGTAGTTGAGACTGCTGAAATTTATTTTGATCGTTTGGTCTGCAGGCACCGGCAATGTAAAATTTCCTTTGTCGTCGGTACGTGTACCACCCGGAATATCTTTGACGCTGATATTGACACCTTCAAGCGGATTATTTTTTTCGTCAAGTACTTTACCCTTTAAAAGTGCTGTCTGCCCATAGCTCAACATTTGCAAACAAAAGAACAGCAGGGAAACAAGGAAGCCTGTTTTTTTCATAATGAATAGAAAACGAAAGTAATTATAAAAAATTGTTTAATATAAAAAAGGCCGAAATAAAATGAAGCCTGAAAGGAGTGATGCACAAAAAGCTGCGTACCAAACCCTGCTTACAAACGAATCGTTTACACAGAGTGGCTTTGGTTACTGTGTGATGATCTTTCGTTCGCGCAGCACGTCTTTGAGTATATTGATCCGCGCTTCTTTATAATTCATGTTGGTGTCCGGCGTTTCGAAGTTCATGGCAAAAAAGTAAGGCTTATAATTGGTTTCTTCTTTTTTGGTCACCACTCCCTTCTGGGTTTCTTTTTTCTCTACAAAGCCTACAACCCAGGCCAGTATAGATTTTTTACCCTCTTTCATCAGAATTGAAGTGCCGGTTTTATAATATAACTTGTAGGCACTGCTGTCTTCCTGCAGCATCAGACTTCGTACAATGCGTTGGGTGCGCTGCGCAAAAGGTAGTTTGTCGAAATAAAGTTTTTTCACAAAACCCACCTGCTCGTCGGCTGTGATCTGCAGGGTATCATTGAGCCAGAATTCATCTATTTTGGGTCCGATCCTTTTATTGCCATACTTCACAGAATCGAGCCATTTCTGCATATCAACCGCGCCAATTTTACGGGCCAGGTCCTGGTAATAAGGAACAGAACTTACTTTAAAAGCCTCCCGCATATTCAGATCCTTATCCCATTCAGGACGGCGGGCGACACCATCCCAGGCAATGCTTAGATTTTCGTCGAGGGCCACACTGGTTTCGAGTGCCACCAACGAATTCATAATTTTAAATGTGGAGGCCGGTGAATAACGCTGACTGGCCCGTTCAAGGTTATAAATAAAGATCTGATCGTGGTTATTGTCTGCCAGTTCAAAACATCCGGAGTGAATGCCATATTTTTTAAAAATAGTACCCCATTG
>JADYYU010000387.1 GCA_020853515.1 Chitinophagaceae bacterium
TAATGCAACTAACACAAACTGACAGGTGATTTTGCCTGTCAGTTTTTTTTTACTTCTATGAACTGAAATGTCATCCAGTTCCGCCCATTTCGCCATCCCCGCACAAATCAAAATGGGAATTAATTGTGGATAAACTATAATTTTCGCAAATAAAGTACTATAATTGCCCCTTCAAAAACGTTCAAATGAAAAAAAATATCAGCCTTGTGCTCACTGTAATGATGGTTTTGATGCTTAACAGCGCTTGCAATACCTACAGAAGTATTTCGTCTGTTACCAAAGTATCGCAACTGAAAGGCAATCCGTTTATGTATCAGTTATCAAAAGCGGTGCTGAAAAATGTGGCAGCATATGCTGTAAAAATTGGTGCCAAGGGCAGTGGTAAAGTAAATATGGTAACACCAATCGCTGATGTGTTCAGCAGCGAGCAAATAGGCGGTTTAAAAGAACTGATGACCCTTTCATATAATATATCCCCGAAAAAAATGAACGGCGGATTTGACAAATTGCTCAACTTTCGCGACCTGATCATGTTTGTGGGCAAATATGGTAAAGGCTTTAACTTTTACAGCAAAAATTCATCGCTGTAATACTTGCAATAAGGTTTTGTAGATACCTGACCGGGCTGAAAATTTGTCATTGATTTTAATTTGGTACTCTTTTTGAAAAGATAGAGAAAACAAATTAAAAACATATGGCTACAGGCAAAATAAATGTATCGGTTGAGAATATTTTTCCCCTGATCAAAAAATTCCTTTACAGCGACCACGAGATATTTTTACGTGAACTGATTTCGAATGCGACAGATGCAACCACTAAGCTTAAGCATCTGTATAGTATTGGTGAGGCCAAAGGCGAGTATGGCGCGCCCCTCATTGAGGTGAAAATTGATAAAGAAGGGAAAAAATTGCACATTATCGATCAGGGTATTGGTATGACCGCCGACGAAGTTGAAAAGTACATCAATCAGGTCGCTTTTTCAGGTGCTGAAGAATTTTTAGAAAAATATAAAGACTCTGCCAAAGATGCAGGTATTATAGGACATTTTGGTCTTGGTTTTTATTCTGCCTTTATGGTGGCGCATCAGGTTGAAATTATTTCTAAATCTTATAAAGATGAACCTGCAGTGCATTGGATCTGTGACGGAAGCCCTGAGTTTAACTTATTGCCTTCAACCAGGCACGAACGCGGCACAGAGATCATTTTGCATATTGCCGAAGATTCAGAAGAATTTCTGGAAGATCACCGCATACGTGAACTGCTGGCAAAATACAATAAATTTATGCCCGTTCCGATTAAGTTTGGTACCAGAACAGAAACAAAAACAATCGGGGAGGGCGACGATGCGAAGGAAGAAAGTACAGAGGTTGATAATATCATCAATAATCCCAACCCGGCATGGACGAAAGCCCCGGCCGATCTGAGTAACGAAGATTATAATAGTTTTTACCGCGAACTGTATCCTATGCAGTTTGATGAACCCCTGTTTCATATTCATCTGAATGTTGATTATCCATTTAACCTGACGGGCATTTTATATTTTCCTAAGCTGAGTCATGATCTGCAGATGCAGAAAGATAAAATTCAGTTATATCAAAATCAGGTGTATGTTACCGATAATGTGGAAGGGATCGTACCTGAATTTTTAACTATGCTAAAAGGGGTGATCGATTCACCGGATATTCCTTTGAACGTATCACGTTCATACCTGCAGGCAGATGGGAATGTAAAAAAGATCTCTAATTATATTACCCGCAAAGTTTCAGATAAATTAAAATCATTGTTTATCGACAATCGCGCTGATTTTGAAGCCAAGTGGAATGATATTAAGATCGTGCTTGAATATGGTATGCTCTCTGAAGCTAAATTTTATGAAAAGGCCGGCGACTTTTTCCTGTACCCAACGGTAGGCAAACAATTCCTTACTTTACAGGACTTGAAAGATAAAACCAAAGAACTGCAAACCGATAAAGATGGTAAGCTGGTTATTTTGTATGCATCCAACGCAGATGCACAGCACAGTTACATAGATGCGGCGCAAGCTAAAGGTTACGAAGTTCTGCTGCTCGATTCACCGATCGTGGCGCACCTGATTCAAAAACTGGAATCGGATAATGAAAACCTCACTTTTGTACGTGTCGATGCCGATCATGTCGACAATCTGATCAAAAAGGGTGAAGACGCTGTTTCTGCGTTGAGTGAAGATGAACAAAAAGAATTACAGACCACACTGGAGGAAGTGATACCAAAACAAACATTTACCATACAGTTTCAGCCTATGAGTGCTGAAGCGGCTCCGTTTATGATCACCAAACCGGAATTTATGCGCCGTATGAAGGAAATGAGTGCTCACGGCGGCGGCGGCATGTTTGGCATGGGAAATCTGCCTGATATGTATAATCTGGTTGTGAATACAAACAGTGCATTAGTGCAGGGGCTAATGAACACGGAAGACAAGGATAAACAGCAAAAACAGATCAGGCAAGCGTTAGATATTGCTAAGCTGTCGCAGAATTTACTGAAAGGTGAAGAGCTGACCGCTTTTGTAAAAAGAAGCTTTGATCTGATTCATTAAGTTCAGAAACATAGAGTATCAGCAATGCGATTCGGAAACGGGTCGCATTCTTTTTTTGTGTGTGGTGAAGTATTATGGACGCAGGCAAATAATTATTCCACATGCACCGTTTATGCGCCGCAAAATGCAGAAGTGCTGCTGTTCTTTACAGCAAAATATCAATTGTATAAGCAGGTGATCTTTATGCAGGAATCAACCGTTCGTCCGCGTAATGCGCCAGACCAAAATTGCGGGTCAGGCATTCTTCCGGATGAGTTACATGCCATTCAAATTCATCCCTGAAATGACGTATGGCAGCAGCTACAGGCCAGGCGGCGGCATCTCCCAACGGGCAAATGGTGTTTCCTTCGATTTTGCGTTGTATATCCCACAGCAGATCGATATCACTCATCTTACCTTTGCCGTATTCGATATTTTTCAAAATTTTGTACATCCAGCCGGTACCTTCCCGGCAAGGTGAGCATTGGCCGCAACTTTCATGGTTGTAAAAATGGGCCAGTGTCATGGTATGCCTCACCACACACTGATCTTCATCAAATACAATAAAGCCGCCACTTCCCATCATCGTGCCTGTCTCAAAACCACCATCAGACAACGATTCATAATTCATATAACGGGTTTCGCCTTTGGCTGTTTTAAACAATAAATTGGCCGGTACAATGGGCACAGACGAACCGCCCGGAATGCAGGCCTTCAATCTTTTTCCTTTGGGGATACCACCGCAATATTCATCGCTATAAATAAATTCTTCTACGCTGATGGTCATATCAATTTCGTACACGCCCGGTTTATTGATATTGCCGCAGGCCGAAATGAGTTTGGTACCGGTACTTCTGCCTACGCCGATTTTAGCATATTCTTCTGCACCATGATTCATGATCGGCACCACCGCTGCGATGGTTTCTACATTGTTCACAACCGTTGGACTATCCCACAAACCCTTAACGGCCGGAAAAGGGGGTTTAATTCTCGGATTTCCCCGTTTACCTTCCAGTGACTCAAGCAGTGCCGTTTCTTCGCCGCAGATATAAGCTCCCGCTCCGCGCTGCACATATATTTCATGATCGAAACCAGTCCCCAGGATGTTTTTTCCCAGCCAGCCATTTTGTTTGGCTTCAGCTATAGCCTGTTCAAGTATATTCACGATCCAGGCATACTCGCCCCTGATGTAGATATAGGAAGTATTGGCACCTAAAGCATAGGATGAAACGATCATACCCTCAACCAGCAAATGCGGAATAAATTCCATCAGATAGCGGTCTTTGAAAGTACCCGGTTCACTTTCGTCAGCATTGCATACAAGATAACGTGGAATGCCTTCAGGCTTGGCAAGAAAACTCCATTTCATACCGGTTGGGAAGCCGGCACCACCTCTGCCTCGAAGACCGCTTTTTTTCACTTCTTCTGTGACCTCATCAGGGGTCAAAGTCTTGAGCGCTTTTTCAACTGCAGTGTAGCCACCATGCTTGCGGTAGGCTTCGTAATATCGGATGCCTTCTACCTTGTCGTTTGCTAAGAGTAATTTAATGCTTGCCATATGGGTGCAAAATTCGTTTTAAAATTCAATAAATTCAAATACTTTCCTGCTTAATATTAGCGCAGTCTGCTGCTTTCTTTTAAAAGTTTCAGGTCGCTTTTTACCCCGCTCACTGCCATCACCGAAAATATGACCGAAATAAGTGGTAAAAGCAGTCCGATGTATAATGTGGAATGAGCTATGCCAAAGGTGATGCTATTGCCGTCTGTGGTACAAAAATAGACTTCGTAAGCCAAGGCACCCGCTGCCAGAATGGAAGCAACAATGCCCAATGTGACCTGCAGATTTCTGTTTTTAAATAAAAATACAGCCACAACGTTCAGTAGGATGATTACAGCGAATAAGGCCATGAGCACGGGGTTACTGCCCCCTGAAAAATTGTGTACATCAATATTATAACCGGTAAGGCTGGTGGTATTTTTAAAGCCAAAAGGCAGCACAAAAGCCAGACCAGCCATCAGCGCACTGATTAGAAACCATAAGGTTTGTTTTCTTTGTATCATTTGCTACAGATAATTTTTTTGCGCAAGTTAGCCCAATTTTATAATATTTCGGACAGAGCTCTGTGCAATCTGAATGGGATCTTATTTTTTTTGTAATTCTTCCTGGGCAATTGCCACCGGCTGATGTATTTCCATGGGCAAAAACAAGCTGCTATCGCCATTATTGCGTATCACATCTCGAACCATGGTCGATGAAAAGGAAGAATATTTGGCTGTACAGGCCAGAAAAATAGTTTCGATCTGCGGATTCAGTAATTGATTCATATCAGAAATTGCTTTTTCATATTCAAAATCGCTGACCGTTCGAAGTCCGCGAATGATAAAGTTTGCATTTACTTTTTCGCAGAAGTTTACAGTGAGCCCTTCGTAGCTTTGCACTTCTATTTTCTTCTCTTCCTTATAGATATTTTCGATCCAACTGATCCTTTGCTCAATCGGGAACATGGGTTGTTTATTGCTGTTAACACCAATGCCTACGATAATCTTGTCAAACAGATCCAGTGAGCGGTCAATGATATCGGTATGTCCTAATGTAATGGGATCGAATGTACCCGGAAAAACTGCTATTTTCATGTATGTGTGTATTTTAATTTGATGATTAATATGTTTGAATCGGCCTTTAATAATCCAAAGCTGCCGGCAAAATCGGCGACTGCTTTGATGATTGAAAGGTAAGCTATTTTTTATTCATTCACGAAAAAACTAAAAATTGTGGTGCCATAATTTTTACTTCTTTTAAAAAGCGGAAATTTCTCGTAGTTGTTTCTGGGCGTATGTTCCAGCACAAACCAGCCACCCGGATTCAGCAAATTTTTGTCCGCGATTATTTTGGGAATGTCGTCAATATTTTTGAGTGCATAGGGTGGGCCGGCAAAAATGAAATCATAACTTTCTGTGCACTGATTCATATATCGGAACACGTCCATTTTATAGGGTTTGAAATTTTCAAATTTGAGTGTTTCTATATTTTTTTTGATGAAGGTCATCAGGTTGCCGTCTTGTTCAACAAGTGTCAGATCTTTGCATCCGCGCGATGCCAGTTCATAACTGATACTGCCGGTGCCCCCAAACAAATCCAGCGATTTTAGTTCGCTGAAGTCGAGGCTGTTTTGCAAAATATTAAACAAACCTTCTTTGGCAATATCTGTTGTAGGTCGTGCAGGCATTTTTGTGGGCGGATGAAATTTGCGGCCGCCATGGATGCCACCTATGATGCGCATAAGATCAGGGAGTATTGGTGAAATAAAATATGTGCAGGAAAATGTTCGGTATCGAATGATTGTTTGCCCTCGCTTTTACTTTCAAAAGTACTCATCTCAAAATACGTTGACAGCAATGTTGCGATCTCCTGTTGAATCGTAGCAAAACCTGTCAGTAATACTTTTACATCTTTCATTCCGGCCTGCTGCCACTGCAGTACATTCAGTATGCAATACAAAATGTCGGAAGCTGCTTTAAAATCAAACGACTGGTAAAAATGCAATTGCTGATTTTTAAAAAAGCTGAGGTGAAAAGTATCGTGAGAGGTATGGATGCAAATGCCGCTAGCTGCTGATTGTATTTGCATTTGTGTTTTTACAATACAGGCAGACTGGCTATAAATTTTTATCTCATTAAACACATTTTTAAGGTAGGCAACAGTGTTTTTTTTCAGCAGATATAATTCAGTGATATCGGCATCAATTTCCTGCTTGCCAATTTCTTCATCTTTTTCAATATCATAAATCCCCTCAAAATAAATAGCAGGATTTTCATCAAACAGCAATTTTGCCGGCATCAGTATTTGCTTTTGGGTATCAATAGCTATGTTCACTGTTGCACAATGACGGAGCAACTGATCTGTCAGTAAATGATCAAATTCGTCCTGAGCGATGTTGCCGTTAGGATTATGCAAGGATTTGACAAAAAGTAAACGGCTTTTATCGTGACTGCTGATCGTGTAATGGATGTAATTTTTACCTAATGAAATATAAGCAATAGTCGGTAGCTGCCCGTTATTGGCCAGATAGGAATCGTCTATAAAAAGGTGCTCGTGTAAACTCATGCTTGGATGCACAATATTAAACCAAAATTTGGATTATTCAGAACAGGGCAGCAAGAGATTAAAAAACTTAAGGTCTTTTTTATAGGATAATTGTGTTCACTTTTTGCAAATGCCTGCACTGCAGCAATCAATATCCTGATTAAGCACTGGAAGGAGGCTTTGCTGTTCAGCGCTGAAACAGCTTAAACGTATCAATCTTTTTTGTCCTACTTTTGCCGGCCTTATATGTTGAAATGAGTACCATGCAGAATCTTCAGGTTAAAAACAGCTACCGCAATATTATGCAGTTGGCCCTTCCTGTAGCAATTGCTATGGTGATACCGCAACTCAATATTTTAACCAATACTTTATTTCTGGGCAATTACGTGCCTGAAAATTCACTGTTCAGCACCCAGGATTTTTTAGCTGCATCAGGCATCGCAGGTATTTATTATCTGACACTTTCGATGGTGGGTTACGGTTTATCGGCCGGTGTACTGATGCTGATGAGCCGAAGTGCGGGCAGTAACGACGCCGGTCAGGTGGGTAAAATATTTTCAAACGGTGTGATCTTAAGTTTACTGCTGAGTGCAGCGCTGATGCTCTCTTCATGGTATGTGGCACCGTATATCTTTGAACACAGTATCAGCAATGAGTCCGTTAAAACGGCGGCAATCGCATTTATTAAAATCCGCCTCGGAGGTTTGCCTTTTATTGTTTTATGCCACATGGCCAATGCATTTTTTCTGGCAAGCTCCAGTTCACGGTTCATCATAGCAGGTTCGTTTGCCCAGACTGGCACCAATATCCTGTTTGATTATCTGCTGATCAATGGGGCCTGCTCGTTTCCTGAAATGGGTTTGAATGGTACAGCAGTGGCTTCATTGATTTCGGAGATCATTTATATGATCGTTTCATTTACAATTTTAATGCAAAGCAGCCGTTTCAAAAATTACTGCGTTCATTTTTTTAGCGGCATTGACTGGAAACTAATACAACATACATTTATAAAATCGCTACCGCTGACGGTGCAGTTTTTATTAAGTATTGGCGCATGGGAAGTATTTTTTATTTTGGTAGAGCATCTTGGTAAGGTCGATTCTGCTTCCTCACAACTTCTCAGAACGGTGTTTGGTATTGTAGGTATCGCCGCCTGGGCACTGGGGTCTACTACCAATTCAATGGTCAGTAATCTGATAGGTCAGCAAAAAGCAGATGATGTGAAACCGTTGATTCGTAAAATTGTCACCATCAGTTTTTCTTTTGCCTTCGTACTGGGCTTGTTATTGTTATTTTTCCCTGATGCTTTTTTACAATTACTGACTCATGACCAGCAGATCATTCATACGGCTGCGATGCCCTTGCGTATCGTAGTGCTTGCCACCTGGACTTTATCCGTTTCAACGGTGTATTTTAATGCAGTACTGGGTACTGGTCACACAAAAGCAAATATGTATTTTGAATTGATTTCAATTACACTATATCTTGCTTACAGTGTCCTGGTGATCGAGTATCTGCATCTGCCGCTGGCGTACGCCTGGGCATCCGAATTTGTCTATTGGTTCAGCCTGCTCGGCATGAGTGCCTTTTTCATTCATTCAGGCCGCTGGCGCAAAAATATCGGTGTTCAAACTAAAAGTTGAGATAAGTGTTGTCAATATATCAAAATGATGTTTTTGCAAATAATGGCTGTTTTGTTTGAAATTTAAAAACAAAACACTACGTTTATGAAAAATAAGAGCACCATGAGGATTTTTGTACCTTTTTTTATACTATTATTATTCGCACTCAAACTGGCTATGAGTCAGGAGCAGACAAGTGCTGAAGTTGATAATGATCAGCGGATCAGCACTGGTATCAGCA